>JBQCEI010000302.1:0-3180 GCA_051960375.1 Aureliella sp.
CTGCGTGTTGTTCTGTGCGGTTTTCGTCATTTCTGTTAATTATTGTTATTTTCCTGTCCCACCCGGCGCCTCGCGCCGCCGGCATGGGGCTGTCGTCCCTTGCGGGACTTAAAACCAATTACCGAAACCATCACGCCTCACACTTTTCCCTCCGCTGCGAAAGAATCTTTGTAACGCGGCGCGTTGTCGGCACTCTGTAGAGTAGCAGCGCGACTGAAGCAGCCCGCGTGCTGGTCATTGTGCACTTCGCAGTTGCCACTTGGCGCACCCGCGCACAGCCAAAGGAATAGCCAACATGCGCCCCAGAGCCGAGCGCGCAACCGATGAGAGCAGCGGCTCGATGGAGCCGGGCGAGCTGAGGGGCTGGATCGGAGATACGTTCCCCATTGGCAAAAGAACCGCGGTTTATCGGACTTTGTGGCGGGTTCGTCCCTCGCTTACGCGTCGGGTTACAAGAACTGCGCTGGCTTCAAAACTTACGCGTCGGGTTACAAGAACCCTCTTCACCTTTCGGTGCCATGCTCCACCAGCGTTTCCGGCTCCTCACCCTGCAATGTCGCGCCGGCGGGGATGCCGGTGAAGTCGATCGCGGACCAGAGTTGGCGTTCACGATCGCGGCCGATCGCGTCGATCAGGCAGTCGAGCTGTTTGGATTGCGGGCAGGTGATCGTTTCGCCGGTCAAGCCGTCGACAATCGTGTTGTCGACTTGATGGAAGGTGCGCCGCGGATCGCGCTCCGGCAGGGCGACCGGCTCTTGCCAGCTTTGACCGAGCTGGACGTCGACCAACCGGTGCTGTTCGAGCATGACGCGAAAGCGCAGTCGCCGCTTCGGTCCGCCGCCCGAATCGAGAAAGTGGATGATCCCGACTTCATTGCTCAACCAGCCCTGAATGCCGAAGCCCCCCAGCTGCATCGCGATGCCCGAGACCGACGGCTCGGCATTCAGCCAAGCGTCGGAATTCTTTTCGCGGTACACATCGCAAGTCTTCACCAGTTGCGTGGCATCGCCGGACGTCGTGCGGCCGAGCAAGCGCATGGCCGGTTCGCGATCGCCCGGCGGTTCACCTTCTTCGGTCTTGCGCTGCGATTGGCGTTTGCGATATTCGGGTGACTCGCGGTCGTGCGCCGGTTCGTAGGCGCGCAGCGAGTAGTAATCCACCTTCCAGCCGTTTTCGGCTGCGATGCGATCGTATGCTTTGAAGAGCACCGCGGCCCGCGCGATCGGTTTGCCAATGATCAGCAGCGTGGCCACTTCGAGCGCCTTGATGCGTCCCACGAGCAGCCCGACCACGGCCGTTCGCAGCTCTTGCTGTAGTCGCTCGGGCAATTCGAACAGACGCTCGCTCGATAGCTCGGCATTGCGATACCAGTCGAGCATCACTTGCTGATGTTCTTCGGCGATGCGGTTGCTGGCCTGTGCCAATTCTTCGACGATGCGCGAATTGCGTTCGATGGTGACGGCGTTCACCTGAATCTCTTGCTTGAGATTGTTCGCTCGTCGGCTTTGCGAAGTCTCTTTCAATTTTTCAAAGAGCGTGTCGTTGATGCGCTGCAGCCGCTGGGTTTCGTTTTCCAGATCGCGAAGCGGCGAGCAGTTCATGGCCAGCCGCGCCATGCGACCGAGCGTCTGCCAGGCATCGATGGCAGACTCGGCCGACTTGCGGCGTTGATGTTCCGTCGAGTCTTCGCGGCGCGAGCTGATCGCAATCGTTTCGTCGCGCAGTTCCGCTCGCAGCGTCCAGGCTGAATTCGTCGTCAGGTTCGACATGACGTTGGCCAGCGGCACCGTGACATGCTGCTCGATAGCTCGTCGCAACGGCCTGGCGCCATACTTGGGCTGATAACCGAGTTGGCACAAACGCTCGATGACTTCCGGAGCAAATTCCAGATGCACATCGGCATACTTTAATCCCGGCCGCTCCTTGAGTAGGTTCAGTTCGCGCTGAGCGATTTGCGCGACCACGTCGCGCGAGAGCGGCGCGAACGGGACGATGCGATCGATGCGGCCGAGCAACTCGGGCCGCACGAAGCGCTGCACTTCGCGCTCGAAGTGCGTCCGCCAATCGCTGCCCGATTCCGCGAATCCGAAACCGCTGTGGCGAAACGACTCGACTCCGAGGTTGCTGGTCATGATGACGACCGCGTTGCGAAAATCGGCTAGGCGTCCCAGCGAGTCGGTCAGCCGTCCTTCGCCGAGCAACTGCAACAGCATATCGAAGACCGTCGGGTCGGCCTTCTCGAACTCGTCCAGCAAGACGACCGAGAACGGCTGTTCGCGAATCGGCGAGGTGAGTGTGCCGTCGCCTTCGTCGGGCCGGCCGATCAGACGCACGGCCGACCAAGGGGAGGCGTATTCGCTCATGTCGATGCGGACCATCCGCCGCGTGTCGCTGTAGAGCAAGCCGGCCAGGGCCTTGGCCATTTCGGTTTTGCCGACGCCGGTCGGGCCGATGAACAGCAGCGAAGCCAGCGGCCGCCCCGGACGCACCTTCCGCGTCTTGAGCGTCGCGATGAGATTGACGACCATGTCGACCGGCTCGCGCTGTCCGATCACATGCCCGGCCAGTTGCTGGCGGATCTGCTCGAGGTCGATTGATTCGGAATCATCGACCAGGAAGCGCGGCAAGCCGGTTTGCGAAGAGAACACGCGAGCGACATCCGACGCAGTGATCACCGCGCCGGGCGGACTGCGCTCGAGGATCGTCTGCATCAGCCGCAGCGGCTGTGCGGGCAACGCCGAATAGCTGGCGTAACGGCGATGGAGCTGGTGCAGTTCCTCAAGCGCTTCGTCGGTGAACCTGCAGCGCTGCGATTCCTTGCGGGCGGAAGCGGCGACTCGGTACTGGGCCGCTTGCCGCAAGATCGCTCCGACCTCCTGCGGCTCGGGTTCCTGTAAGTCGTAACGGACCATCGCTCGCAGCAGTAATGGTTCTTCGCGTTCAATGAGAGCAACCTGCTGCGGCGTGCATTCGGCGATCACCAGCAATCGGCCGCGGGCGATCGCTTGCCGGATCATCGAGGCGACCCCTGGCTGGCCATCGATCTTGCCTGCTTCCATCAGTTCGACGACCGAGCCGACATGCAAGACGGCCCGCGTGGCGTGCGCTTCGCGGATGAGTTTTAAACATCGCTCTTGCCACATCCCGAGCCCTGACATGCCGGAGACCAGTCGCGAGCCG
>JBQCEI010000303.1:0-6490 GCA_051960375.1 Aureliella sp.
ACATTCAGTCGCCAGTACAAGTCCTCGCGAAACCGTTCCTGAGCAACTTCATCGGCCAGGTCGCGGTTGCTGGCAGCGATGACGCGGGTGTCGACCGTGATCGTCGACGTATCGCCGACGCGCTCGAACTCGCGCTCTTGTAGCACGCGCAGCAGTTTGACCTGCAGGATCAGCGACGTGCTGTTGATCTCGTCGAGAAAGATCGTGCCGCTGTGGGCCGCCTCGAACCGCCCTGCCCTGTTGGCCACCGCGCCGGTGTACGCGCCGCGTACGTGGCCGAACAATTCGCTCTCGAGCAAGCTCTCGCTCAGAGCGCCGCAGTTGACTTTGACGAACGGGCCGCTCGCTCGAAGGCTCAGCCGGTGAATCGCGTTGGCGATCAGTTCCTTGCCGGTGCCCGTCTCGCCCAGCAGCAGCACCGAAGCGTTGGTGCGGGCGACGCGGCGAGTGATGCGATACACTTCCTCCATCGCAGCGCTGGAACCGATGATGCCGGCAATCGGCGGGCCCGTGTCAGAGATCGGCTGGAATCCATACCGCGACATGCGTCACTTTTCCGTTGCGCCTGCGAAGCGCTAAAGTGCACCGATCTTCCGCGTGCAGAGAGCTTTTCTTAGGGAACCGGGACCGACTCGCCCTTGCCCGTCTTGGTTTCGATCGCGTCGAGGACTCGCCCCAGCGCGGCAACCGTGGCCGGATCATCGGGACCTTGGGTGTTATACAGTTCGTAGGCTTGAAGGATTCCGCTGCGCCCGATCACCAGACCGAACTCCTGCACCGAACGTTCGAAGGCCTCTGCGGCCTGGCCTCGCGCTGGCTCTGCCACGCTTAAGTCCGCCGCAACCAGCATCAGTTGCCGCTGACTGTCGGGCGTTCCCAACCCGCTCAGGATGCCCAGCCAGGCTTCGCGCGGTAAGGAATCGACCGCCGACGTCAGTTCCTTCTCCCAGCGGGCAAGCGGATAGAATCCATAGTTCTGGCGATCGGCCGCGATGCGAGCCAGAAACGCGTTGGCAGTAGCGGCAAAGCCCGCTCGCTCTTCGGGGCTGAGCTGCCGAATGTCGAGCGTGCCTTCCAGTTCGCCGATCACCCGCGGCATGTGAGCCGGGTCGGTCGACAGCACCGACATCACCACGCCCGGCATCCGCGACAGTTCGCTGACCTCGAACGGCTCGAGGTTGTCGGTCAGCACGGCTACCGGCAACGAGCCGCCGCGGCGCGAGTGCCGCAATCGCTCCACCAGAGCCCGAACGCTGTTATGCGGTACGCGATCGACGACCATGATCATTTCGATCGGATACGGTTGATCGAGGATCTGCAGCGCGGCAGCAGTTGAGTTGACCGCGATCGCCGGCGAACCGAGCGCGGCGAGTTGCTGCTCGGCGGCGATGCGGAAGTCGGAAGTCAGTCCCACGACCAGCGCCATCGGACCTTGACCGAGCCGACTCATCTCGATGGCCGTTTCCAGCGCTGCGGGCGCGCCGTCGTACGGAGCTTTCACCTGGGCGCGGGCGATCGCATCGACCGCCACGTAACGGATCACCGGCCGCGAATCGCGCAGGCACTCGGCGATGAACGCAAAGCCGTCGGTGCCCGGCAAGTGGCTGGCCAGTCCGGCGCCGATCGCCTGCGTAGCTCGAACCGACGCGCCGTGCATCTGCCACTCATCGCTGCGATCGAGCACTTGTTTCCAGAAATCGCTCGTGGCGGCTTCTTCGGGCAAGCCCGCGATCAGTCCGCCGAGCGGATTGTCAGTCGCCACGCCTGGCCGGCTTTGATAACTGTGCTGAAGCAAGACCGTTGCGCAGTCGATCTCGTCCTGGTGCGTTCGGAAGCTGTAGCCGATGCGATGCGCCGCGATTTGCGCCAGGAGCTCGAGCGCGTGATCGGCCGCGGTGGTTTCGATCGCTTTGATGCCGGTGCCCGCGCTATCGACTCGCCAGGCGGTCACCGGCACGCGCGGGCGGCCGGTGCGGATCAGTTGATAATCGGCCAACTGCCGCTCGAAGCGACCGAGCATGAATTCGTGGACCGACTCGTGCGTTGGCAGCTTGCCGTACTTGTCGAGCAGCGCTTGGCTGACCGCTTGTCGCGACTGGGCCGGCAGGCTGGCGCTTTCGATCGCGCTACCGAGTTCGACGCCGAACTGAGTTGCCGACGACTGAGCCAGCGCAAGCAGCACGCGCGTCCGCGCGGCGCTGTCCGCGACAACGCAAGCAGCTCGCAGCGCTTCGACTCCATCGCCGGGAAACTGCAGCAGGCTTTCGACAAGCGCTCGGCCGGAAACGCGCTGGTCGCCCGCGAGCAATCGCGCGCAGAGCCGTTCGATGGCGGGTCGGCTAGCGCGCTCGAGCCGCAACTGGGCTTCGAGCCGCTCGCCGGCGGTTGGAGCGGCCAGGCGATCGATCCAGCTGTCGAGCCACTGCGGCTCGCGAGCAAGCTGACCGGGCAACGCCGCGATGTCGCTCACCAGTTTCTTCTGCGCGTCGGTCAGCTCTTTGCCGCCTTCGCGCAGGCGATACCACAGGTTCGCGCCCCCGGCCGACGACAGTTCGGCCAACTGCTCGCGGTTCCAGCCCGCCCTCTGCAGCGCATCGAGTTGCCGCCCGATTTCATCCCAGCGACCGATGCGGACTAGCCATTCCAGAGCCTGTGCGTACTCTTCGGGTGTCTGCGGCGGAGAATGACGAAGCATGCGCACCAGCGGATCGGGATCTTCGGCCAGCGGCGCGGCAGCTGCCGGAGCAGCGACCGGCGGCTGAGCGACAGCGGCCGCGTTGTCAGCGGCTCCGCCGAAGGGATTGCCGGCGCCGAATGGATCTTGCGCGTCTTGAGCGCTGAGGGATGCTGGCGCAAGCAAGATCGCGCCCAGAGCGATCCAGCGCCCGGCGGCGCAGTGCTCCACTGCCTGGTCTCGAGTGAAGCGCCCGGGAATCGAAGCGGTTGAGCTGAGGGCTCGATTGAGGGCTGGACTGAAGGCTCGGCTGAGCATCTTGGCCAGGTCGATCATGGATGGCTCGCAGATTCGCAAATGGATCTCAAGGCTGGAGCAAGTGGATCGCGCGGCGCCGCTGGGCGGGCGGCTGCCTGTACGTGGTCGCCGTCTCACGCACTCGCGACCAGCGGCAAGTGAGTACGGGCTCCGGCTGCAAACTCTTTATTGTAATCTGGCGGTCCACCGACGAACCTGCTCGGCGACCTGATCGGGACTGCTAGACCCGTAGCTCTGGTAAGCCTTTACCGCTTGCGCAACTCCCAAGGCGCTTTTCAAGGACTCGTCTAATAGCGGATGCACCGCTTGTAACTGTTCTAGGCTCAGATCGGCCAGCGTGACATCGTGCTCGTTGGCCACCGCCACCAAACTGCCGACCAAGTGATGCGCGGTGCGCTGCGGCATCCCTCGTTTGATGAGGTTTTCCATCAAAGCGGTGGCATCGAGATGGCCGCGCTCGAGCCGCGAGGCGATCGACTCGCGATTCAGTTCGGCTCCGCGGACAATCGGCTCGGCCAGATCGACCGCAGCCTGCACCGTATCGAACGCATCGAACAGTGCGGGCTTGTCCTCTTGCAAGTCGCGGTTGTAGGCCAGCGGCAAACCCTTCACCAGCACGAACAGCGTCTGCAAAGCGCCGATCACGCGAGCCGCCTTGCCGCGCGTCAGCTCGAGCGTATCCGGGTTGATCTTCTGCGGCATGATCGACGAGCCGGTGCAGAACTGGTGCGGCAGCTTGATGAACGAGAACTCGACGGTCGACCACAGAATCCATTCCTCGGCCCAACCGCTCAGATGCGTCGCGATCATCGCCAGCACGAAAGTCGATTCGAGCACGAAGTCGCGATCGCTGCTGACGTCGATGCTGTTGGCGGCGACATCTTCAAAGCCCAGTTCATTGGCCGTCCAGTGCCGATCGATCGGCAAGCTAGTCCCTGCGCACGCGGCCGCTCCCAAGCCGCTGACGTTGACGCGGCGGCGGCAATCGGCCAGCCGATCGCGATCGCGCTGCAGCTTTTCGATGTAGGCCAGCCAGTAATGCGGCGCGAGCACCGGCTGGGCGCGCTGCAGATGCGTGTAGGCGGGCAGGATCACATCCATGTCCCCGGCGCAGCGCGAGAGGAACGCCTTTTGAAGAGCCAGCAGCGACGCATCGAGACGGTCGAGGGCATCGCGCGTCCACAGCCGCAGATCGGTGGCGACTTGATCGTTGCGGCTGCGAGCCGTGTGCAGCTTGCGGCCGACATCTCCCAGACGCTCAATGAGCGCCTGTTCGATGTGCATGTGGATGTCTTCGAGCTCCTGCCGGAGCGGCAACTCGCCGCGGTCGAGCATGCCGCGGATCTCGATCAGCGCTTCTTCGATCTGGGCGAGCTCTTCTTCAGTCAGCAGCTTCTGGCGGCAAAGCATGCGGGCGTGGGCCAGCGAGCCGCGAATGTCTTGCTCGTAGAGCCGATGATCGAAGCTGATGCTCTCGCTGAAGGCCTCCAAGCGCTTGTCGGTGGCCGCTTGAAAGACGCCGCTTCGCGAGGGAGTTATCGCCAATTTGCCGCTCCGCTATCTCGTGCTCTCGAACCCGCTGGTGCTCTCGAACTCAGTGGCCGCAAGTTCAGTTGCGGCAAGCTCAATGCGGCTGATCGTAAACCGGCCCGCCTATAGCGTCAATTCGCGGTTGCGCGGGACTGCTTAAAAAAACAGCAAGCCAGATGGCCGCTTCGATCCCGGCACTGCGACGTTTTCTTATTGCTGCAAAAACGGTGGGCGTGCCGCGTGCCCATAATCGGGGCACTGTAGGAACTTTTTTTGCCGCAACGACTCAGCGTCCTCTGCGTCTTCTTCTCTGCGCCTCTGCGTTAAAATGTTTTCCTTAAGCTACGAACTTTCTCCCGTTTAGCCGCAAAGCCCACCAACATGATGAGAGCCCTGCTAATCCTCAGCTTGCTCAGCCTGGCGCAAGTCGCCTGTGCGAACGACGCCTCTCTCTACAGTGTCCAGCCCGACGTGGTCTATGGCCACAAAGATGGCATGGCTTTGACGATGGATGTGTTCGAGCCCAAGCAGAATGCCAAAGGGATCGGCGTCATGTTCATGGTCAGCGGCGGCTGGGTTTCGGCTTGGGGACCGCCGGAAAAGACCGCCACGCTGCTGCAGCCACTTTTGAAAGACGGCTACACCGTGATCGCCGTGCGACACGGCAGCAGCCCGCGCTACATCATTCCCGAAATCGCTCAGGATGTGCGGCTCGCGCTGAAGTACGTCTACGAACATGCCGACCAGTGGAAGATCGATCGCCAGCGCCTGGGCGTGTTCGGATTTAGCGCCGGCGGCCACCTGTCGCTGTTGCTCGGCACGCGCCCCGATGCGGCTGCGCCCAACGGCGATCAGAAAACGATCCCGCACGTCGCTGCTGTCGTGGCGGTGTTTCCACCGACCGACTTAGGGCCGTATGTCGATCCGAACAACCCGCTGCGCGAGCGGTTCCCCGCGCTGAAGTTCGAACCCAAGCGAGCCGACGATTTTTCGCCGCTGGCCCAAGTCTCGAAAGACGACGCGCCGACGCTGCTGGTGCATGGCGACAAGGACGAACTGGTGCCGTTGTGGCACAGCGAAAAAATCGCCGAGGCGTTTGAAGAGGCCGATGTGCCTCACAAACTGGTCGTCATCCCAGGTGCGGGCCACGGCTTCGACGCCGAGGGGAACAAGAAGCTGGTCGAAAACATGCTCGCTTGGTTCGACGAGCAACTCGATGAAAAGAAAGACAGCAAGTGATCGAGAAACACACTCTGCCGGTCGTCGTGCCCTCGGTTTGTCCGCTCGACTGTCCCGACGCTTGCGCGCTCAAGCTGACCATCGAAGAGGGGCGTCTGGTCAAGCTCGAAGGGCAGCGCGAACATCCGATCACGCGCGGTTTTGCGTGTGTGAAGATGGCTCACTATCCGGCGCGACAGCATCATCCCGATCGCTTGCTCGCGCCGCAGCGTCGCGTGGGCCGCAAAGGCGAAGGTCGGTTTGAGCCGATCACTTGGGAGGCTGCGCTCGACGAGATCGCTCAGCGGCTCAAAGCGATCATCGCTAGCCATGGCGAGCAAGCGATCATGCCGTACAACTACGCCGGCACGATGGGCTGGATCGAGCGCGATTATCCGCTGTGCTTCTTCCGAGCTTTGGGTGCGACGGAACTCGATCAAACGATCTGCGCGACGACCGGCGGGGCGGCTTGGAAAGCCAACTATGGACCGGGCCGTTTGTCGACGCCGCTCGAATCGGTCCCCGAGGCTCGCACGATCATTCTTTGGGGCATCAACGTGCTCCGCTCGCACAGCCACCTTGCGCCGTGGCTGAATGAAGCGAGGAAGCGCGGGGCTCATATCCTGCACATCGATCCGTATCGCAACGAGACGAGCCGCTTTGCCGACGAGCACTGGCAAGTCCGCGTCGGCACCGACGCAGCTCTGGCATTGGCGCTGGGCCGCGAAATCTTTCGGCTCGGCGGCGAAG
>JBQCEI010000304.1:0-2273 GCA_051960375.1 Aureliella sp.
AAAGTACCAGCGCCTGGTCGTCGACCGGCGAGAGAAATTCGGCGAAATCGTGGTCGAGTACGGCACGTCGAACCGCCCCGATCAGGCCAATGTGCAACCGGTTGCTTGGTGCATCGACGCGTGGTCGCTCGGCATCGACGGTGTCTTGCCGTGGCAAACGATCGGCAATGCTCAATCGTGGAAGAAAGGGGACGAGCTGTCGCTGTTCTATCCCAGCCATTCGGGCAAGGGCGGTCCCGTGCCTAGCGTTCGCTTGAAAGCGTACCGACGCGGGCAGCAAGATGTCGAGTACCTGAACTTGCTCGCCCAGTCGCTCGGCAAGCCGCGATGGGAGGTCGGTCAGATGGCTCGCGAAGCGTTGCAGCTTTCTTCCGATCGAGCGGCTCGCGAAGGCACCGACAACCGCGGCGGCGAAGATGCCGGCCGCATCGGCTACAGCAACATGCTGCCTCAGGAATTCGATGCCTTAAGAAAACAAGTCGCCCGCTTAATTCCACCGGTCCGCCCACAGACCGATAACGCGGTCACCCACCGCGTAATCCCTCCGCGTTCTGCTCAGTCCGGTGTGGCACTGGCTATGCCAGTGTCTCCCAGTCGAAGTGAAAAATCACAGAGTGCCAAGTAATCATCCAATGCCGGACGGGAACGCAGCACATGATCCAAGTGTTGAGCGTTTGGGCTGTAGCCGGCAAATCGGCTTGCAATCCTAAACTCTTCGAGAAGACGACACGGGCATAGCCAGTGCCACACATTCCCTCCGAGCTTTCCGCGTCCTCCGCGGTAAAAAACCGCATCAAAACAGCGGCAAAGGCTCGGCATCATCGAGCAACTGATAGGGCCGCCCTTGCGGGTCCGTGGCGGTCAGGTCGGTGATGCCCATGGCGTGATAGACCGTCTTGGTGACATCGGCTGGCGTGACGGGATTGTCGGCCGGGTATTCGCCGAAGCGGTCGCTCGCCCCGTACGTCTGTCCGCCGCGGATTCCGCCGCCCGCCATCACGTCGGTCAAGCAGTGCGTCCAGTGATCGCGGCCCGCTCCGGAAACGCCGCCGGAACGTGGGTCGCCGATCTTCGGTTTGCGGCCCATTTCGCTCGTGACCAGCACCAGCGTCTGTTCGAGCAAACCGCGATCGGCCAGATCTTCGATCAGCGCGGAGAAACCGCGATCGAACTGCGGCAGCAGATCTTCTTTCAAACAGCCGAAGTTATTGCCGTGTGTATCCCAGCCGCCGCCGCTGGCGCACTTGCGTTTCTTCGCCGCCTGTTCGTCCCCCATCCAAAACACGGTGACGAACGGAACGCCCGCTTCGACCAGACGGCGCGCGAGCAACAGGCTCGTGCCGTTGATCGATTCGCCGTAGCGTTCGCGAACGGCCTGCGGCTCGCGCGAAAGGTCGAATGCTTCGGTCGTGCGCGACGACATCAACAGCGTCAACGCGCGTTCTTGTTGGCGATGCCACGATTGGATCTTGGCGTATTGTTCGAACTGCCTTCTGGCTGAATCGACCGCGCCGAGCAACTCGTTGCGATCGGCCAGTCGATTGGTGGTCATGTCGGCGGCCAGCGCGAGCGACGGAGCTTGGAACTTCAGCGGCTCTTCGCGGCTGCCATGGACATACAGCGGATCGAACTCGGTGCCCAGTCGAGCCGCGAATTGCCCCGGCCGCGTGTAAGCCGGAGCTCCTTCGACGTGCGGCAGCGTGATCGCATTGGTCAGGTAGGGATGCGGTGGCCGCTTGGCAGCGACGACCGTCCCCATGAACGGCCAGTCATCGGGATACGGTGTGCGGTTGTTGCCTTGGATCAAGAACGTCTGGTCGGGAACGTGGCCGGTGAGATTGTGGTAGTAACCGGCATGGTGATCGTTCGTGTTGACGGTCGCCCCCACCGAGTTGATCACGGCCAAATGATGCGCTTGCTTAGCCAGCATCGGCAGGTGCTCGCACAGCCGCACTTCGGGCGACGAAGTTTTGATCGGCTGAAAAGGACCGCGATATTCCAGCGGCGCTTCGGGCTTCATGTCCCACATATCGACGTGAGACGCTCCGCCGCTGAGGAAGAATAGAATCGTCGACTTGGCGGTTCCCCCCTTGGAGCTGTCGGCTGTTGGCACGGCGCCTACTGCTTGAGGTGCCGCGCGGCCGAGACTGAAGCCGGCCAGTCCGAGGCTGGAGGCATGCAGGAAGGTTCGACGTCGCATCATCGCGGTTCTCTCGGCTGGCGGGAATAGGCAAGGCGCTTCGCAATCAGTATCGGCCGATCGGCGGTGTGGT
>JBQCEI010000305.1:0-2943 GCA_051960375.1 Aureliella sp.
CCGGTCGCCACGAAGTGATTCTCAATCGCGGCCAGGCGATTCGCTGGGCGGTCCGACATGCCGATCGCGGCTGCATCCTGCTGGCCGGTTGCGGTGCCGAGAGCTGGCTCTCGAGCGACGAAGGGCTGCTGGCCAGCGACGAATCGATCGCCAAAGCCGCGATCGCCGAGAAGCTCGCCAACTCCGCCGCCGCTGCCCCGGCAGCGCTGAGCATCTTCCCGCCCTCGAGCGCCAGCGGAGCGATGTTCTAACGCGCAGTCCCTTTTTTACCGCAGAGACGCAGAGAATGCGCAGAGGCCGCAGAGAGCAAATCGATTCTCTGCGGCCTCTGCGTTTTTCTCAGCGCCTCTGCGTTAAAAAAATCTCCACTTTGTGTTTTTCGCATTGACTCGCTCGGCCGCTATTCGGTATTTCCTTAACCATCCAACAAGCGTTGCTGGTCGACCGCTGGGACTCAAGCTTTGCTCTAGCGTGCGACGGCAATCCGGTTCATGGAGGAACACAGCAGCCCGCGCTGGCTTGTACGACACGGATGTTTGATCAATGGAAGCTCTGTCGTTAGTTGTGGTTTTGCGGGAAACTCCAACTGGCCTCCCTCCTGGGTCGGAGCACAATGCTGGTCGGTCTGCGGTTTCTGGGTCAATCGCATCTGACTGGCGCTTCACGACAGAGCTTAGTCTGTGCACCGGGGTGGCTCCTCAAGCCGCCCCGGTGCCAGGAAACACCAAGGCCACGTTCGGATGCCGCCGAACGTGGCCTTTTGATTTTTAGCTCTTCCTCCGCGCTCTCCGCGTCCTCCGCGGTAAAACCTTCTCAGTCCTCAAAGCCGGCCCAACTTTCCGGGCCGGATTTTCTTTCAAGATGCCGCCCGGCCACAACCGATGCGCTTCGATGAGCCATAGTTCGGTTGGCAAATAGCGCTCTTTCACGGTTGTACCCAATGGCTGGCATTCAAGCATCGACAGGCCTGATCTCGGGGGTGCCCATTCAGGACACCGTCGATCAGCTCATGAAAATTGCCGCTCAGCCGCGCGATCGGCTGGTGTCGCAGAACACCGACTTGCAAGGCCAGCAGGTCGCCGTCAACCAATTGACCGCGCTGGTGATCGGCGTCCAGCTGACCACCGATCAGCTCGGCCAAGACAAGCTCTATTCGCAGACCAAAATCCAAAGCTCATCGCCGGCGATCACCGCCACCGCCGCATCCGATGGCACGGCGACGCCGGGGCGTTACCAGTACGTGCCGGTGCGGCTGGCTCAGCAACAACAATTCACCAGTTCTTCGCTCGCCTCGGCCGACCAACTCGTCGGCAAAGGGGAGATCGAAGTTCACGCCGGCGGCTTTCTCGATAGTTCGTTGGCGCTGGACGATCTCAATGGCGGCGCCGGCGTTGCCCGGGGCCAGATTCGCATTACCGACCGCAGCGGCGCCAGCACCACGATCGACTTGCGGTTTGCCCATACGGCCGCCGATGTCATCGACGCGATCAACGGCGCGTCCGACATTCGCGTCACCGCCAAGCTCGATGGCGACCGCTTTACGCTGACCGATCTCTCGGGCGGCACCGGCTCGCTGTCGGTCAGCGAAGTCGGCAGTGGAGTGACCGCTCGCGATCTTGGATTGGCCGACATTTCAGTTGCAGCGAATTCGGCCAGCGGCACCGACGTCGTCACGCTGACGCGGACCACGTCGCTGCGCAGCTTGCTCGATGGCCGCGGCTTGCGGCTGGGTTCGAGCACCAGTCCTTCGCTGCACATCACGCTGCAGGACGGCTCGAGCGTCGACTTCACAACCAGTTTGTCCTCCAACAACTCCAGCGTCGGCCAGCTGATCGATGCCATCAACCAAGCCGGTGGCGGCAAGCTGAAAGCCTCGATCAACGCAGCGGGCAACGGTCTGCAACTGGAGGATCTGACCAGCGGCTCAGGCACCTTCGCAGTCACCAGTCCCAGCGGCGGACTGGCGCATGATTTGGGCTGGGATCAATCCGCGGCCGGTAACACGCTCGGCGGAGCTCAATTGCAGAGCGGCCTGGGCGACGTGTTGCTGCAGAGCCTCGGCGGCGGCTCGGGTTTGGGAACTCTCGGCGCACTGACGCTCACCGATCGCAGCGGAGCCAGCGCGACGGTCGATCTCAGCTCGGCCAAAACGATCGGCCAGGTGCAGAGCCTCATCAACGCAGCGGGCATCGGCGTCAGCGCTCGCCTGAACGACTCGCGCACCGGCATCACGCTAGTCGACACCAGCGGCGGCACGGCCAACAGTTTGACCGCCGCCAGCAACGACGGCAGCGATACTGCCACCAAGCTCGGCTTGGTCGCGGGCTCCGATCCATCGCGCATCGCCGGCAAGAGTCTGCAGCGTCAGTGGATCAACGAGAACACGCTGTTGAGCGATTGGAGTCAAGGCAAAGGGCTGACCCTCGGCTCGATCAAATTCACCAGCTCCACCGGTCAGCAATCGGCGGTGAACCTGAGTCAGGCCGCTCCCAAAACGATCGGCGATGTCCTCCGCACCATCAACGCCCAGGCCAAAGGTTTTGAAGCTCGCATCAATGAAACGGGCGATGGCTTGATGCTGGTCGACACGGCCGGCGGCAGCGGCGATCTGGAAGTGGTCGACGTGGGCAACGGCACGACGGCCCAGCAACTGAAAATCGCCGGCACGGGGCAGTCGCTCACCGTCGGCGGCGCGAGTGTCAAAGGCATCGACGGCAGCCTCGACTTCAAAGTCACGACGACCGACACCACGACGGTTGCCGATCTGGTCAAAAGTCTGAACGATGCGGGCGGGTCGGTTTCGGCCAGCTTGCTGAACCTCGGCAGCGGCGGCGTGCGGATGGCGGTTACCAGCGGAGCCAGCGGCTCGCGCGGCCGCATCGCCCTGGATAGCTCGTCACTGGCCATCGCATTTAACCAAACGCTCGCCGCTCAGGATGCGCT
>JBQCEI010000306.1:0-4436 GCA_051960375.1 Aureliella sp.
CGGCTTATTGGATTTCGCTGCGCGCGTTCAACCGCCGGCGCTCGAAAGCCGCGGCGCTGAAGAGGGACGAACTCGAAGAGACGGTTGTCTTAGCGCCCCAGCCGGTCAAGCCCGCGATCGTTCCACCGCCGAAGTTCGTCGACTCGCCTCAGCCGACTGCGATGCCGACTGCCGACGAAGACTTCGAACCGGCCCGCGAAGTGGCCGCGATCATCAATAGCTGGCACATGGGACACGCGGCTCAGAAACATTCCCAATCTCAAAAGATCGCGGCGCCCAGCGGCCTGGCCTCGCCTCAAGAGCCGCCGCAGTTTGCCTCGGGGCATCCTCACCGCGCATCGGCAGGCGATGGCTTCCAGCCGCGACCATTCACTCCGCCGCCGCGACCTTGGGCCGGCGAGCGATCGGAGATCGTCGACAGTTTGGATCTGGCACACAACGCCAGCGAAGTGCTGGATTGGGTCGACGACATGCTCAAGGAGTGCTTGCCCGAAGACGGCGCTCGCTTCGTTACTGTCGATCCGCCAAGCAAAACGACCGGCGCAGCGGCGCATGTCGCGCCAGCAGAATCGCCGCACCAAGCGAGCGTCGGCGAGGATGAACGCAACGATCACGACCAGGAGCATTGGTTGATGGAGACGACGATCGAGGTGGTGCGCTGGGGCGATGATTCTCCACCGGCAATCCCGCCAACCGTCACGCAGACGCCAACCGACGCTCCGCGCGCACAGTCGACCGTCGATGCGCCGCCCATGACTCCGGCTTCGAGCGACGAAGCGTCGCGCGACGTCGCGGCCCCGTCGCCACAATCGCAGGGAATGCCTCGACGGCCGAGCAGCTCGAAAGATGCCGGTCGCAGCGGCTCGCGGCGTGGTTGGCCGAGCATCGTGCCGTTCGTCCAGCCCGGCGCAGAAGCCAAGCAGCCGCCACACGCCGACGATCATACGCAGCAGGACGATGCCACTCAGCCGACGGCCGGAGAATGCCTCGGCTACTTGTTGGGTCACCTGCGGCAAGAGCGCGAGGGGAGGTCGTCATGAAGTGGCCAGGGATCTTTTGGCGCTGGAGTTCGCTCGGAATCTCGGTGGCCGCACTTGCTGCAGTCGGCGTGGCCGGCAAGCAGTGGGCAGAACAACATGCACTGGAAGCAGTGCTCGGCAGCGGAGCCCGGACCGACGCGCTGACGATGCACTGGGCGTATTCGGCTGGCTGCGCCGAGAATGTCCGCTTTCCGCTCTCGGCGGATAAAGAACTGCAAGGCTCGTCGCAGCTGACCGCGCGACGCATGTGGTTTAGTTTTGATTTGCCGGCGCTGCTGCGCAAACGACTCATCTTGCCGCGCGTCATCATCGAAGATGCTCATTTAATTGCTGCCAGCAGCCAGGCCGGCTCTCATGCCGATGCGGTTCCGACCGATGCGAAGCTTGATGCGGCCCCGCTGGCGTGGCTTCATGATTTGCACAGCCAAACGGCGTCGATCGACCAAGAACGATTCGTCTCGGGTACACAAGTGGCCATCGATACGGCGATGCTGGCCCAGCAGTGGCAAGCCAACTTCGGCGACGTGCATAGCCGGGCTGGGCGAATCATTGCGGAAGCCAAAGACATTCAGCAAGAGCTGGCCGAGATGGACAATCCGCTGAGGCACGAAGCTCGCGTGGTCGCCAGCCGCGGACGGCTCGAAGAACTCAAGGCCGAGCTGGCGGGCTTGAAGAACTCGCTGCTCAAGACGGACAAGGTCTTGCGCGAACAACAATCGCGCATTCGCGAGGGGTTGCTCATCGAAAAGCGCGCCTTGCAGGATGCCGCTGAGAAGTTCCAGGCGCCGCCGGCTGCGGCGCTGGCCGAGCTGACGATTCACCACTGGCTGGCCGCTTGCATCGATGAACCGACTCAGTACAGCATCGTGCTTAGCCAGTTGATCTGCAGCCCGTTCCGCCACAGCCAGAGCGTCCGCGGCAGCGACGTACGCCACGTCGATCCGCTGACCGCCCAGTTCGCCGCGCGGTCGGCCAAGATCGCCGGCGACATCTCGCTGCTCGGTCCCGAATCGCTGCCGATCCACCACGCGCCCTTCACTGCCAGCGGTTCGTTCCAAATGGTGGCGAGCTCTGGCGCCGAAGGATCAGAAGACGGCGGCACGAAGGCGCGTTGGCAAATGTCGGTGGGACGATCGCTGAACTGCATCTGCTTAGAGGGCGAGGCACGCAATGCCGCGGCCGGCGTCGCCGAGATCTCGCTGGAAAGCACCGCCGCTGGGCAGATCGAAGCAGAGTGCGAAGTCGCCGACAGCGACGTCGAAGGGAAGGCCGAAGTTCGCTTGCGCGAGTGGCTCGGCGAGCGCTCGCACGTCGCGGCGCTGAATCGAACGCTCAGCGACGATCGGCTCGTGCGCGACTTGCTCGACAGCGCTCTGACCGATCTGGACCAGGTTCCCGAAGCGATCGACTTCCGGTTCACTCGTCGCAGCGGCGCGGCGCAGGTCGAGTTCGACCAACACACCGCCGACTGGCTGGCCGACGAGCTGGCCAAGGCTGCCTCGGCGCACGTTGCCAAGAAGTACGATGCCGCGATCGAGAAACTCGAGGTCCACGTGCTGTCGGAACTTGAAGCCATCAACCGCGCGGTTGCCGTTTCCTACAACGCCGAGACGCAGCACTTGCAGCAACTATTGCAGGAGCTGAAGGTGCTGCAAGCCGACGTGATGAATCACTTAGCGCAGCGTGCGGGCAGCGAGTTTGCTCGCAAGTCGGCCGGCGATGTCGTGCGGTAGCCTTTCACCGAACAGCCGGATAAACCACCAAGACACAAAGACACCAAGAAGACCAAGGAATCACCGATTCCTTTGTGTCTTAGTGTCTTTATGGTCCATTGATCGAATGGCTGGTTACAGAAAATCTTTGCTCTTGAGCCACTCGACGAAGCGGTCGGTCCAACCGGCGATCGCTCCTTGATTGCCGGCTTGAACTCCGAAGCCGTGTTTGCTGGTGGCATAGATGTGCAGTTCGGCGTCAGCCTTAGCCCGCTTGAAACGCAGATAGACTTCGGCCAGCCCTTCGGAGATGTCCTGGCGATCGTAGGCCGAACAGCACAGGAAGGCCGGCGGCGTATCGCTGGTCGGAACGATGTCGCCGGAGCGGCCGGGATAGATCAGTGCTTGAAAGTTCGGGCGAGCGCTCAGGCGGTCGAGCGGATCTTTGGCATCGCTGTGGCCAGTGCCCGGTCGCAGGCTGGCCAGCGAAGCCAGTTCGCCTCCAGCCGAAAAGCCCATCACGCCGACTTTGTTGGGATCGATGTGCCACTCATCCGCATTCGAACGGATCAAGCGAATCGCTCTCTGCGTATCGGCCAGTGCGTGTTCTTCGATCGAGTACGTGGAACCTTCTTCACGCGCCAAGCGATACCGCAGCACGAAGGCAGCGATGCCGTGATCGACTAGCACCTGGGCGACGCTGTCGCCTTCATGGCCCACGCACAGCACGCGATGGCCGCCGCCGGGAATCACCAGCACTGCCACGCCAGTGCTCTTCTCGGGGCTGGGCAGATAAGGAGTTATCGAGGGACGATGGACTTGCGTGACGTTAACGAAGCCCGGGCTGCGGGCGTCGACCTTCTCGTCGGCCGACTTGCCCTCCGAGCCCGGCGCGTCGCCCGACCACAACTTGATAGCCGGCAACGGTTCGGCAGACTGCAACGAGCCGATCCAGAGAAAGCTGGCGCAAACACATAGAGCAATGAGTCGTCGCATGGTGATTTCGGAAGTCCCAAAAAGATGAACCGCGGATGACGCAAAGAACGCGGAGAGGATTTTACTCTCACTCCGCGCTCTCCGCGTCTCCGCGGTTCAAAACTTTTTATTGGGACTTATGAAGCTTAACCCACGCCCGGCTCAGCCGCAGGCGGCACTTCGTCCGCCGACGTCGACGGTGGCACGGTCGGGACGACGATCTTGCGAGTCGCTTGTCCGGTGCCCGGGACGACGCGCGCCCCTTGCAGGTTGGCTTCGATGATCCGCGTCAGTTCGTTCGTCTCCATGACTTCGATCTCGATCAAGCGCTGCGTGACCGCTTCAAGCGCTTGGCGGCGTTCGAGCAGGATCTGCCGTGTGCGCATCGTCATCTCGTCGACGATCCGCTTGACCTCCTCATCGATCTCGCGGGCGGTCTGTTCGCTGTGATCGCGAATGTACGATTCACCGCGCGAAGCGGCCAGGAATGGCGAGCGGTTGCTTTCGCGGTAGTTGACTCGTCCGAGCCGGCTCATGCCGAACTCCATGATCATGCTGCGAGCGATGTTGGTGGCTCGCTCGAGGTCGTTCTGAGCGCCGGTGCTGATGTCCTTGAGCACGATCTCTTCGGCCAGCGTGCCGGCCAGCAAGACCTGCATCTGCGATTCGAGCTCCGGCTGCGTCATCAGGTAGCGATCCCCCTCGGGAC
>JBQCEI010000307.1:0-2253 GCA_051960375.1 Aureliella sp.
GTGTCTTTGTGGTTCAAAACCGATTTCGCCACTACTTGCTCGGCAGCAGCTTCTTGCGCAGGTCGGTGAGCACCTGAACCGCGCGGCCGATTTCCGCCTTTTGCCGCTCGGGCTCTTGCGGGATTTCGCGCTCGATGGTGAGCGGGCCGCGATAGCCGATGTCGCGGAGCGTCGTCAGATACGCTTCGAAGTTCACCTGCCCTTCGCCCAGCGGAACTTCGCGCCCCCAGGTCACTCCCGGCTGATCGCTCCAGGTGCCATCTTTGCAGTGCACCGAGCGAACGTACTTGCCGACTTTCTTCAGCGCTTCGATCGGCTCGCCGGTGCCGTAGAGAATCATGTTGGCCGGGTCGAAGTTGATGAACAGATTGTTGCGCTGCACGTTGCTGAGGAAGGCGAGCAGGCTGTCGGCCGATTCTTGTCCGGTTTCCAGATGCACCGCCTGGTCGTTCTGGGCGGCGTGGTCGCAGAGCTGACGCGTCACGTCGACGACCTCTTGGTAACTGGCCGCTGCGGTATCGTGCGGCACGAAGCCCAGGTGCAGGGCGATCACTTCGCACCCCAGCAGCCGCGCGAAATCGCTGATCTCGCGCATCTCTTGCAGCCGCGCGGCGCGAGTCTCGGGCGGGACCAGGCCGACGGTGCGTTCGACCGTCGGGATGTCGGCGTAGCTTTCGCCGTCGAAGCCGCCGAAGACCGCGGTCAGCTGAATGTTCAGTTCCTCGAGCCGCTGGATGAACTTCTCGGCTTGCTCGGGCGTGCGGGTGGCGCGATGGGGAGCGTGCAGCTGGATGGTCGGGATTTTCAGCTCGGAGGCAACCTCCAACTTCACGCCCAATCCAGCATCAATACTGGCGAATACGCCGATGTCCCAATCGCTCATGGTTGCTACCTTACATGCCTGGCCAGTCGTCGGTACGACATCTTCTCGATGATCAAAACACGCGGAAAGCGTAAACCAAGCTAGCACCACCGTCAATGAATGCTAGCCCTCCCAAGCGGCGAATTGGCAAGACGTTGCAGCCACGGAGACCACACTTGCTAGAACCCCGTTTTTTTACCGCGGAGACGCGGAGAGCGCGGAGGAAAACTTTTGGGGGACAGCGAGCACATCTCCGCGCTCTCAGCGTCCTCCGCGTTAAAAAATCGACTGACGAATGGGTCACCCAGTCTTTTACCTGCGGCATAAAAGCCGTACTGTGGGAATATCTCGCTGGCGACTGGCCGGCGGCAATCCAATCGAAAGAAGCCCCGTGGGTGCGCGTTATGAATTTTTCCGGTGAGCCTCGTGTCGGGACGCGCGTCGATGCCTCCTCGGTCGAATGCGTCAATCGCGTCGAACCTGACGACTGGCAAGAGTTCATCGCTTGGATCGATCCGCTGAAAGATGGTGCCGAAGTGCGAGCGGCGCTGACCGAGCTGCGGCGGCGTCAGCAGCTGCAGGCGCACAGCCCAGCGCCGCTGGAGTCGCGCATCGAAGACCGCCGCGTCGCCGGCGCGTACATGATGCTGCTCGGAGCGAAGGTGGCCGCGTTGGCCGGCGTGCGAGCAGTCGATAACTATACGCTCAGCGCCGTCCGCTTGCTCAACGAGCTGGTGGTCGATGTGCGGCTGCGCGGCGTCGTGCAGGTGCAAGCGATTCTCGACGGCACCGATTCGGTGGCTACCGAGATTGTTCAGCTGGCAGGATTCGCGCCGCTGGCCGAACTGCTGCAGTTGATTTTGCCCTTCGGTTCGAACCGGCAGCCGGTCAGTGAAGACGAGCTGCCGCGCATCGAGCTGCCGGCCGAGTTGGTGTGGCTGCCCGGTCGCGAAGCCCCGCGCGACAAGCTGATCCAGTTGATCGCCCACACGTTCATCGAAACGCTCGACTGCCCGGCGCTGAACGGCCTGCGCTCGCCGGCCGATGTGCTCGAAGGCTTTCTCGACGGTCAGGATCTCCAGTCGCAGACCGGCTGGTGGATTCTCCAGAGCAAAGACAAATATCTCGGCTGCGTCCTGATCAACCGGCTGCCCAACGGCGCATCCGAACTGGTTTACATGGGGCTGGGACCGACCTCGCGCGGCCGTGGCTACGGCCGCTTGTTGCTCGAGCAGGGCATCGCCACGGCGCGGGCCATGGGCACCGACATGCTGATCGCCGCAGTCGACTGCGCCAACTGGCCCGCTGGCCGCCTCTACAAACAAGCCGGCTTCCAAGAAAACGCCCGCGTCCAAGCCTGGTTCCATCGCCCAGGTGAGTAGCGTGGTAAC
>JBQCEI010000308.1:0-5204 GCA_051960375.1 Aureliella sp.
GGGTGTCGCGAGGGTTGGGCTGGCGCTCCGATTCGCGAGCCGGCGGCGGATCGTCTCCCTTGGGCCGCTCAGCCGACTGAGCGGCGACTTGCGAGGCTCCCATAGCACCGGCCAGTAGGGCCACGCACAACCAACCGGAAAACTGCCGCAGACGACGAACGCAAGAAATGCTCATGGATACACCTGGGGCTTGAGGATGGAACCGAACCGAGCTGTCGATCATTGCCCGGCATTATAACAGGCTCCGCTTTTTTACCGCGGAGAACGCGGAGAGCACAGAGGAACGCTCCCGACAATCGGCATAAATGGCAAGCTCGGCCGGGCAGACAGCACATTTGTGCTCGGGGACCGGCCGGCCGCGCCATGCGGCCGCCCCGCGCATGACGTAGGGTTTCAAGGAACGCTACTATCTTTTGACTTGCGCCGCGACCAGCTCATGCCTCATCTCACTCGAACAGTCGACAAGCCTCTGCCGCGACGGCGCACGCGCAAGCTGCGCTGTCGTCGACGCCGAGCAGCCGCCGCGGTGGAAACCGCCTTGCTGCTGCCGCTGTTGGTGCTGCTGGCCTTTGGATCGATCGAGCTGTCGAACATGATCTTTCTGAAGCAGACGCTGGCCATCGCCGCTTACGAAGGAGCCCGCGCGGTCACCAAACCGGGTGCCACAGCCGACCAAGCCAGCACGCGCGTCGCCGAAGTGCTCGCCTCGCGCAAAGTCACCGACTACACGGTGCATTACACGACTGAGAAATCGAAGTCGATCGACGTGACTCCGCTGACGCCGCGCGGCACTCTGCTGACAGTCACCGTCGAATCGTCCAACGGCGGAGGCGACTTCGGGCCGCTGCGCTTATTCACCGGCCGGACGCTGCAATGCCAGACGACGATGGTCCGCCAATAAGCCGTCACCGCATTTTCGTTTTGATACGCCTCACACCCTTTTGGCAAAGGCGCGGAAAGCATCATGACACACTTGCGAAATAGATCGTCGCTTGCGGCAGTTCCTAAAGCTGCCGCGCGCCGAGGCTCGGCCGCCGTGCTGATCACGGCGATGATGTTCGTCTTTATCGTCACCGCTGCCATCACGGTCGACTACGCCTACATGCAGCTAGTGCGAACCGAGCTGCGCACGGCGGCAGACGCGGCCGCCAAAGCGGGTGCCGAAGCGCTCTCGCGCACGCAAAGTCCCGGCCAGGCCAAGCAGGCGGCCGTCGGCTACGCCGCCGCCAATTCCGTCGGCGGCCAGCCGTTCCGACTGAGCCAGAGCGACGTTACCATCGGCCGGGTCAGCTCCACCAGTGGAGGCCGCTGGGCCTTCGATCCCGCCGGCACGCCTCCCAACGCCGTGCGCGTCAACGCCCGCACCGGCGGCGATGCAGCCCAGGGAGCCATCCCGCTCTTCTTCGGCAACATCGTCGGACACAACAATTTCACCCCCAGCTATCAAGCCACCGCCGGCCAACAAGATGTCGAAGTGTGCTTGTGCTTGGACCGCTCAGGATCGATGTGCTTCGACATGTCTGGCGAAGACTATTCGTATGCGCCTAAGAATCCCCTGCTTTCGAAGTTCAAACAATGGGGAACCGAGTGGCAGAATGCCCTGTCGCCTCCGCACCCAACCGCCAGCCGCTGGGCGGCGCTGGCCGGAGCGGTGAACGTATTCTTGAATGAAGCCAGCAACTATGATCCCGAGCCGCGCACGGCGCTGGTGACTTGGGCCTCCGATTACACGATGCCGGTCAAGCCCTACACGGTCTTCCAAGCGGCCACGACCGATGTCCCGCTGCCTTCGAGCAGTTCGTTCCTCTGGAGCAGCGACGTCCTGGCGATCCAGAACAGCGTCAGCACGCTCGGTCAAAACCCGATGATGGGCGGCACGAATCTCTCGGCCGGCCTGGACATGGGCGTGAGCGTTCTGACGGGCACGAACAGCAACAACTTTGCCAGCAAGATCATCATCCTGATGACCGACGGCGAATGGAACGAAGGTCGCGACCCGCTGCAGGCCGCCTATGACGCCCGTTCGCAAGGGATCATCGTGCACTGCGTCTCGGTGCTGACTCAAAAGCAATCGGTCCTGCAAGAGATCGCCAGTATCACCGGCGGCCGTTACATCAGCACTCAAAATGAAACCGAGCTGCGCGACGCTTTCAGCGAACTGGCCCGCTCGCTGCCGGTCGTGCTGACCGAATGACGCGAGCAACCTGTTCCGCAGCTCATCCGATCGAAGAAACCGTCATGCGCTTCAACATGCCCGAGCCCAAACGCAAACGCAGCAGCCAGCGCATCGGCAAGCGCACCGGCCAGCGCATCGGCAAGCGCACCGGCCAGCGACCCGGCTCGCGCCGCGCCGGCGCGACGACCGTCGAATTTGCGATCATCGTTCCGATCATCTTTGCGATCTTCTTAGGTTCGCTCGAGATGACGCGGTTGAACTTCATTCGCCACTCGGCCAGCAACGCCGCCTACGAAGGGGCTCGCAAGGCGATCGTGCCCGGCAGCACGACCGAGCAAGCCCGCGGCGAGGCGCTGCGGCTGATGACTGCCGTCGGCGTCTCCAACGGCGTTACGGCCACGGTCACTAACAACTTGAGTTCGACGACCGTGACGGTTTCCGTTCCCGTCAGTCGCAACTCATGGGGCGTGGCGCGATTCAGCTCCGGGATGACGATCACTCAGTCGTGCACTCTCTCGCGCGAGTCGCCACGCTGATTTTTTTCAGTGGCTTGTCTTGTCTTTGTGTGCCACTGGCCTTAGCCAGTGTCTTCACTCTCGAAGTTAAAAGCGGACAACAAGGTGCCCCGCTCCAAGGCCAAAGCGCGCTCGACAAAGGCCGGTCGCGCCTTGCATGCTGCTAGACATTGGAAGACGGGATTTGTCCGTCGCGCATCACACTTCGAAAGGGAAGACACTGGCTAAGGCCAGTGGCACACAAATCCACTACTCGGCCGGCGCGGGCGTTCGATCGCTCAGGCGGCGGCTGGTGGCGTTGCCGAGCGTCATCGGCTTCAGCCAGGGGATCGCCCGGTGGCGCGGCTTGGGCTGCGCTGGGGGCGCCGAGCTTTCTACGAGCTCCTGCATCGACTGCTGAGACTGCCCCGGCACAGCGCCGCTGTAACTGTTGCCGCTTCCGAGCCAACGCTCGAACCATTGCGGCTGGCCGTCGGCGGCGCGGACGCCGCTGGAGATCTGCACAGCCGGTACGCCCGAACTCGAGATGCGTTGCGGTGAGGTTCCATCGAGCCGTTCGGCGACTTGCGACTGCGAGCGCAGCATGTCCAAATGCTCGAGCAATATCCGTCGCACTTCTAAGATAGCCCTCGGCGTATGATGAATCGTCTGATGCTCGGC
Source organism: Aureliella sp. (assembly GCA_051960375.1). Lineage (GTDB taxonomy): Bacteria > Planctomycetota > Planctomycetia > Pirellulales > Pirellulaceae > Aureliella. The sequence goes on from JBQCEI010000308.1 coordinate 3,352, forward strand.
TGGCACGACGATCTCGCTGACCACGTCGTCCATGTGAGCGCTCTCGATGGCGACGACGCCGTCGGTGCGCGATTCCACTTCGCCAAACAAGCTGCGGCTGGGTAGCTGGCCGATAATGTTGTGATAGATGACCCACGGAGCCCGCGGCGCTCGCAGCATCACCGGAAAGACCGGCGAATCGGGGCTGAGCGAGTCGATGCTGGTGTTGGTCGTCAGCAAGTCGGTCGTGCGAAAGATGCCGGGGTTCTCTTTCACCAGCGACTGGCCGGTCGAAACCATCATCGTCGGCAGCTTGATCAACTTGCGCCCCAGCCACCGCGTCGTGTCGTTGGCAAAGGCGCTGCCGCGGTGCGGCGTGCCGATCGTGACGCACCGGCGAATCGATGGATTGGGATGGAAGAACAACTCGCGGCTGAGCTGAGCGACATCCTCGGGACGACCGTGGACTTCTTCAAAAGGCTTGTCGCTCAAGATGCGCCAGAACTCCTGGCCGCTTTCGATCGTCTGCATGCGACTGACCAGCCCGCCCATGCTATGCCCGACGACCACCATCTGATCGAGAGCCGGATAGCGGTGATCGGGGTCCAAGCGCTGTCGCAGTTCCGCCAGGTCGCTCCGCAACTGCGTAGCGCTCATCCAGAACGGCTGGCCCGTCGGATAGTGATAGAACCAGAACTGGTAGTTCTTGCGCAGCTCCGGAAAACTGCGCAGATCGTTGAACATCGGCATCCAAGTGATCGGGCTCGACCACAAACCGTGCACCATCAACACCGGTACGCGATTGGGATCGAACGGTTCGAGCATGTAGATGCCGCGGTTGGCCTGGCTGATGTGGGGATTGAGCAAGCCCTGCGTGGCTTGCGTCTTCTCTTGGAATTGTGGGCTATCGAGGAAGTAAGCCAGCGCGGTGCTCAAGTCGGTCTGCAGCGGCACCAGCCGCTGAGCCAACTGAATATCCGAAGAAACCAGCGGATCGTGCAGCTCGAGCACGCAATGATGCCGGTGCGCCGCCATGCGCTCGCCGGGGCGATGCGAGTCGACGACCCGCAGCAGCGCGGTGACCGGAAAGCTCAAGCCGTCGGGATAGTACTGCTCGCGCGGATCGTCGGGCGAATTCTCGCGGCGGACTGCGACCAGCGGCACGCCTAGTCCGTACGTCGTTCCCGAGACTGCCAGCCCCGAGAGTTTGTAATCGCTGACAAATTCGAACCGCTCGAAGTCTTCGTTGCGCCAAGCGCCTTTGACCGTCGTGGCGACTTCGTATGTTTGCTTGCCGGTGGTCACGGTGTAACTGTAGCCCGGCTTCAGCTGACCTTTCGCATTGACCAGTCGCAGAGTCGATTCGAGCGATTCGTTATACAGATCGCACGCTCCGCGGAACTGTGGATCGTACGGGTTGCGAATCGTATCGAATTCGGTGGCGAACAGATACATATAAGCGTTGCTGACCGCTACGCCATGCATGTCCAGAGCCAGCGCTTCGTTGTGCTCTTTCTCGGCTCGCTTGCCGGCAATGTAAGCCAGCTCGGCTACGCCGTACACCAGTTCGCCGTTCGGTTCGGTCTCGGTCAGCGACTGCAGGCGTTCGAGGCAACCGGCGATGTCGGTCTTATAGAGTTCGAGCAAATCGTAGCGCCGCAGCATCGATTCAGTGCGCGGGCTCACCTGCGGCCCTGCCTTGCTGGTCAGTTGCAACTGTATCGCCAGCGGATTGGCCGGCACGTCGCGCATGATCAAGTACTTCTGCGCCGCACATCCCGAGCACCAAGCCAGCACCACCAGCGCGCACGCCCAGCAACTCATCAGTTGCCTGAGAGAGGCGGAAGTTGGCAGCTTGCGCGCGGGACTGGACA
>JBQCEI010000309.1:0-2290 GCA_051960375.1 Aureliella sp.
AATTCTGCCATCATGTGTTGGCAGAACCATTCTATATCGTGGGTTTTGGGGAGCCTTTAGCGGGGTAAACTTCTAATAATGAGACACTGGAATAGCCAGGGCCACACGCTCGCTCCGCGGTAAAAAATTCTCTTCTGTCGCAAACGGTCTCCAGGGGCTAAAATTACCCCTAGTGGCAGTCGCCGTTGGCTGCTTTTCGCTCTGCATCGAGACTGCCCGCACACGTGTCGATTACTGCCGCTCAGTTTGAACCACTCGTCCGTTCGTTGCCCAGTAGTTGGACACCCGAATATTGTTTTCGCCGGCTGAGCCAGTTGCCCGGTTGCGTGTGGTTGGACAGCAGTCAGACCTCGCCACATCTCGGGCGGTACAGCTATCTGGCGGCCGATCCCTTCGTCAACCTGCGGATCGACAAACCATACCGGCACGCGCTCGATAGCGTGGCTCGCTTCTGCGAGCTGTTCCATCAGCCGCGCTTGGAAGGCTTGCCGCCGATGCAAGGCGGTTGGATGGGATGGTTCGGGTATGAACTAGGCGCCTGTTTCGAACGCCTGCCGCCGTTTCGCTACAACGAGTTTCAGTTGCCGCTCGCGGCGCTCGGCCTCTACGACGTCGTGCTGGCATGGGACCATCAGCGCGGGCAAAGCTGGCTCATTAGCCAAGGTTGGCCGCGGCACGGGCAAGCCCGCGAGCGACAAGCGTATCGCCGTATGCTGCAGTTCCTCGCGCTGCTCGAGGGGGAACCGCAGAACCGAGAACAGCAGCGCATCACGGCGCTGGGCGCCGCGCCGCTGGCGGCCAGTCGCTTGGCACCGCAGTATCCGACGCGTTGGTCGGCTGGATGGACGAGCAATTTTTCTTCCGAAGGTTTTCGCCACGCCGTGGCGCGAGCCGTCGAGTACGTGCATGCCGGCGATTTGTTTCAAGTGAACCTGGCGCAGCGACTGCTGCACAAGGCGCGTTGTCCGGCGGTCGATCTGGCGCTGCACCTGCGCACGACCAACCCGGCTCCCTTTGCCGGTTACGCCGACTTCGGCCGCGTGCAAATCGTCAGCACTTCACCCGAACGCTTTCTGACTTTGCAGCAAGGACAAATCGAAACGCGACCGATCAAAGGGACGCGTCCGCGCATGAGCGACCCCGTGGCCGACCAAGGCATCGCCGAGCTGCTCGCGCACAGCGCCAAGGATCGCAGCGAGAACGTCATGATCGTCGACTTGCTGCGCAACGATCTGTCGCGCGTTGCAGATCTCGACAGCATTCGCGTGTCGCAGTTGTGCGAACTCGAAGGCTACCGATACGTATGGCATCTGGTCAGTGCGATTCAAGCGCGGCTCGCGCCGCAGCGCACGGCGATCGACTTGATCGAAGCGACCTTTCCCGGCGGCAGCATTACCGGCGCGCCGAAGATTCGCGCGATGGAAGTGATCGCCGAGCTGGAACCGACTTGCCGCGGACCGTACTGCGGCAGTTTGGGTTACATTGCCTTCTCGGGCGATATGGATCTAAACATCCTCATCCGCACGGTGACCGCTTGCGACGGCTGGTGGCAAGTTCCGGTCGGAGGCGGAATCGTAGCGGACAGTCAACCCGCGCTGGAAGAACAAGAGACGTGGCACAAGGCCGAAGGCATCCTGCGGGCCATCGATCAATTGGTGGTCTGAGAAGAGTGGTGCTGTGGCTGTTAGGGCCAAAGGCCCGCGATTCCTTAGCCCAGCCCGGCGGGCTGGGATCCCGCGGCGCGCAAGCGGTCCCAGCCCGCCGGGCGGGGCTAAGGGATTACGGACCTTTGGTCCTCAAGACTCCGACCAACCGATAGCCTCACCAACCAGAACCCGCCATTGAGGCGGAAAAGCAACACACGCATGATACTGCTGATCGACAACTACGATAGCTTCGTCTTCAATCTCGAACGCTATCTGCGCCGCCTCGGCCAGCCGACGACAGTCGTCCGCAGCGACGAAGTTGAACTCGAGCGTATCGCCGCGGGCGAGTATTCGGCGATCGTGATTTCGCCCGGCCCGAAAGCTCCCGAACAAGCGGGCAAGAGTCTCGAAGTCGTGGAGCGCTTTCACCAGCGAGTGCCCATGCTCGGTGTGTGCTTGGGTCATCAAGTGATTTGCCAAGCCTTCGGTGCACGGATCGTTCGCGCTCCGCGCGCGATCCATGGCCGCAGCAGCGCGATCGAACATCACCAGTCGCGTTTGTTCGCCGGTCTACCGAATCCGTTCCACGGCGCTCGCTATCACTCGCTGGTCGCCGACACGACCACGTTGCCGGCCGAGCTCCG
>JBQCEI010000310.1:0-3348 GCA_051960375.1 Aureliella sp.
CTCACTGTACTGAGCTTTGTGTGAATCGCTTTTGGGGGCCGACAAATACATCACCCGCGCCCGCGCTATCGCTGCATTGACGCGGCCCGGCTCGCGAGCCGACGGCGTCCTCCAAAAACGATACTTCAACGCCGGCACTGGCTCGGCCATCGGGCTCAGTGTGATGGCGTGAACGTTTTTTAGGGTATTCGAGACCGCGTTCTGCCCGGCGCTTTCGTGTGGCCAAACGGCGTTCAGCGTTGAGCAAAAGCAAAACGCAATGAGCGCACGGATGATGTGGCGCATGAATGTGTCCTTAAGTCGAGCTCGCAGATCTGTGCTCTGCGTCCCTCCGCGCCCTCCGCGTCTCCGCGGTAAAAAGATCCATTAGAACAGCTCGCTGATCACTTCACCGTGGTCGATCGCTGGTACGGGGCGGCCGCTGTGGTCGAGGAAGCTGACGCTTGGGTCGACGCCGAGGACGTGGTAGATCGTGGCGTGCAGGTCGCTGGGCGTGAGAGCGCGGTCCTTGGGAGCTTCGCCTTTGGCGGTGGTCGAGCCGACGATGCGGCCCCCCTGCACTCCTCCGCCGCCGAGCAGGCAGAACATCGCATTGCCCCAGTGATCGCGGCCGGGCGTTCCCATGCTCAGCGGCGGCCCGCCGTTGCCGCCGTCGTTCATTCGCGGCGTTCGGCTGAATTCGCCGCACAGCACGACCAGCACTTTGTCTAGCAAGCCGCGGTCGCTCAAGTCTTCAAAGAGCGTCGCTACGCAGCTATCAACCTTCGGCAAGTAATCTTCCATCCCCTTCTGCAAATTCCAGTGATGGTCCCAGCCGCCGAAGTGCACGGTGACGAAGGTCGAGCCCGCTTCGACCAGCCGCCGCGCCAATAGCGTACTTTGGCCCCACGTGTGCCGACCGTAGCGCTCGCGGAGCTTCGGATCTTCTTGGCTGATGTCGAACGCCTTGCGAGCAGCATCTCCTGTGACGAGCTCATAAGCCTTTTGGTGAAAGCGGTCGATCGATCCGATCTCATTGGCGCCGTCGACCGCGCGGCGGGCTTCGTCGATCGTTTTGAGCAGGCCGCGGCGATCTTCCAGGCGATCGATCGACAACCCTTTGACCAGATTCAAATTGTTGACGCTGAACTTGTCGTTGTTCGGATCGCCTTCCGGTTCAAACGGGTTGTGTTCGAGTCCCAGATAGTTGGCGCCGAAATAGCCCGGCCGCAAGCCGATGCTCATCGCCCGCGGCACGCCGATATACGGCGGAATGTTGGGTTTGCGCGAGCCGCACATCTTGGCGACGATCGAGCCGATCGACGGATTCTTGCCCGCCGTATTGGCACCGCTCGGACCGCCGCGGCCGGTCAGCATGTAATGGCCGGCAGTGAAGTGATCGCCATTGTCGTGGTGCAGCGAGCGGACGATCGAGAACTTGTCAGCCACCTTGGCTTGGCGCGGAAACAGTTCGGTGATCTCGATGCCGGGAACGTTCGTGCGAATCGGCCGCCAGATGCCGCGGTATTCGACTGGCGCTTCGGGCTTCATGTCATACATGTCCATGTGCCCAGGCCCGCCGTCGAGCCAGATCAGGATCACTGAGGTGTCCTTGCGCGAACCGCCCACCGCCGATTCTTCTCGGGCTCGCAGCACGTCGGCCAGCCCCACCGAGGCCATGCCGGCGACGCCGACCTGCACAAAGCTGCGGCGCGACAGACCGTCACAGTACTTCCGCGTCCCTCCGGCTTCGACTCGAAACATGAGTGCTTCTCCCGCAGTGGTTCCGTGGTTGCAGATCGAATCGGTTGACCTTGATTTTCTTGCCTGCCGAGGGGGAAGTAAAGCAGGCTGAGGTGACAAGCCATGTTTTTTAACGCAGAGGCGCAGTGATTAATCGCAGGGAGCGCAGAGAAAGGCTACAGCTGATTTTTATTATTTCCTCTGCGTACTCTGCGCTTGCACTCTGCGTCTCTGCGTTAAAAACCAGTATGCAAATCAGCACTCAAATGGATAGAGCGGTTTGCGGCGGTGGTGGAAGGTGAGCTTTTCTAAGTCGGCGCAGGTGGAGCCGATGGTGTTGACCCGGATGAAGCGGTTGCACACTTCGCGATAAGCGGCGATCGGCGCGTTGACTCCTTTGGCGACCAAGATGTGAAAGTCGTGCGGTGCGAGCCCCGCGTGGATGATCTGCTGAAGGCTGAAGGGAACCATGCGGCGGCTGGTCAGCATCAAGGTGAGCAGCCGATCGGCGGTTACCACGACCGCAGTCGGTCCTTGATCGAACTCGACGATGCCGCCGTGCCGCGGCGCTTCTTCGCGGAAGCGGCCGTCGCCGAGCGACTCGACGCGGACGTTCACTTCGAGCGGCCCGCCATGCTGATCATCCGATTTGCCGCCGACGCGCAAGGTCAACGTTTCGCCGACTCCCGCAGCGCGGCACGCCTCGACCGCTTCGGGATCATACAAACAAACAAAGCTTGGCCCGACGTGCTGCTCATGCAGAGCCGCGGCCAGCGTCGTGCCGTCGGCCGCTGAACCGCCGCCGACGTTGTCTCCCATGTCGAGCAAGCACACGCGCGAATCTTCTGCTTCGGCGCATTGCTTGAGCGCTTCGTCGATGCTGATCAGTTGGCCGCGCAGCGACTGGCGCTCGGCCCAGAGCATGCCGGCCAGTTCGTCGGCCAGCTGTTGGGCTGCCGTGGCATCGTTGTCGGTAATCGCGATCGTGGCCGCGCCCATTTCGGGCACATCGGAATAAGGAAAGCCGAGCAGGATGCTGTTGGACAACACGCCGGGGCGTCGCAGCTGCTCGTCGGCCAGCGCGTAGATTCGCTGCAGGTGTGGCTCGCTGGTGCATTGCCGTTCGATGTTGATGACCAGCGGCGGGAAACTGGCGGCCATCGTCGGACGCACTTCGCCGCGCAACGTTGCGACCAGCAACCGGGCCGCTTCGCGCCCGCGCTCGCGCTGGTCCAAGTGCGGATTGGTGCGGTAAGCCACCAGCGCATTGCAGCTGTCGACCATCAACTGCGATAGATTGGCATGCGCATCGAGCGTGCCGATGATCGGCACGAGTGGGCCGACCGCTTGCCGCAAGCGGCTGAGCCAGTAACCGTCGGCATCGGGATAATCTTCGCTGACCGCGGCGCCGTGCGGCGCAACGAGAATGCCGTCGAGCTGCCCGGCTTGCTCCGTGCGCTCGAGCAGTCGATCGACGAGGTACTTCAGCGCATCGGCAGCGATGATCCCAGCCGGCGTCGCTCGCGTGGCCAGTAGCGGCACCGCTTCCACGTCGCCGCGCTGGTTCGCTTCATCGAGGCCCGCAAAGAAGCCGCCGATCTCATGGTGGCTGGCGGCTAGTTGCTC
>JBQCEI010000311.1:0-4624 GCA_051960375.1 Aureliella sp.
CAATAGTGAACTGCGTCGCAACAGTTCTCGGCGCAAGTTGGTTCGGTACTGGAACGCTTAACCGGCCTTGTGACCCATCAACTTCGACGCAGAAGACACTGGCATAGCCAGTGCCACACATGACCGACTCCGGTGGAAATACAAATCGAGAAAAGGGAGATGTCACCATGCTTTTGTATCAACGCTTCATTCCTGGACTAGCCATCGCATCGTATCTGGTTGGCGATGAACGCACGGGCGACGCGGCCGTGATCGATCCGACTCGCGATATCGGCGACTACCTGGCCTACGCCGAGGAGAACGATCTGCACATTCGCCATGTGCTCGAAACGCACGTTCATGCCGACTTCATCAGCGGCGCTCGCGAACTGAAGGCGCGACTGAACAACGAGCCGGTCATTCACAGTTCAGGAATGGGCGGAGCCGAGTGGACGCCGCGCTATGCCGACCACGTCGTTCAAGAAGGAGACGAAGTCAAAGTCGGCTCGCTGCGCTTAAAGGCGGTTCACACTCCGGGGCATACGCCCGAGCATGTCTCGTGGGCTCTGTACGACGATACGCGCAGCCAGGACACTCCGTGGCTCATCTTCACCGGCGACTTCTTGTTCGTCGGCGACGTGGGACGGCCCGACCTGCTCGGAGCCGAAGCGCAGCAGAAGCTGGCTCACCAGCTCTATGAGAGCGTCTTTGAAAAACTCCCTGCCGTGCCCGACATCACCGAGATCTTCCCGGCCCACGGCGCGGGCTCGCTGTGCGGCAAAGCGATCAGTTCGCGCCGCTCTTCGACCGTAGGCTTCGAGCGCAAATTTAGCCCAGTGCTCGTCCCCAAACCGGAAGACGAGTGGATCGACGAGCTGATGTCGGACATGCCGCTGGCCCCTCCCTACTTTCGCCGCATGAAGAAAGTCAACCAGGAAGGTCCGAAGATCCTCGGGCCTGAACTGCCGGGGCTCAAGCGGCTGAGCGCCAAGGAAATTCACGAACGGGTGTGCGACAAGTGCCTTATTCTCGACGTTCGCTCGAAAGAGGCTTTTGCGGCAGCCCACATCCCCGGCGCGATCAACATCCCGTTCGGCGCGCAGTTGCCGACGTGGGCCGGCTGGGTCCTGCCCTACGACCGGCCGATCGAACTGGTGGTCGACAACCCGAGCCAGGTTCCGGAAGTCGTCACGCACCTGATCCGCGTCGGCTTCGATGACATCCAGGGCTACTTGCAAGGTGGCATGGAGAGCTGGGAAACGAGCGGCTATCCGCTGGCGACGCTCAAGACGATGTCGGTCCAACAGCTTCAGTGCAAGCTCAGCGATTCGCGCGATGGTATGACCGTGCTCGACGTCCGCACCGACAAGGAATGGAACTCCGGGCACATCAGCGGCGCGATCCATATCCACGGCGGCAAACTGCAGGAATCGTTTTCACAAGTTCCGAACAACAAGCCTGTAGCGGTCGTCTGCGGTTCGGGCTATCGGGCCTCGATCGCATCGTCGTTCCTCAAGCGCGAAGGCTATGCCGACGTGACCAACGTGGTCGGCGGCATGACGGCGTGGAAAGCTGCCGATCTCCCGACGACCAAAAACTAAATGAAGCGCGTCTGTAGATTGCTTTGTACGAAAGGAGTTACTCAATCATGTCTTGCTCAACCAGTGGAGGTGGCTGTCGGTTATGCCCGGGGACCTGGATCGCCGTGGCAGTTCTGCTGCTGATGCTCGCCCAAAACATCTTCCAGCGCCTGTTTGCTGTGCCGACGGCTTCCCATAGTCCGCCGGCAGCCCGGCAGGTGGTAGTCCCAGACCAAGGAGCCAAATGATGCGAGCCGAAGCAAGCCCTGTGCATGACACGGTTCGGGCTGCAGTCCAAGAACGCCGCAGCGGCACGAAGAGGTTTTGGAACAGCCCGTTTGTGTTTGGCGCTGCGGTCCTTGCGGCGGTGCTGTTTTTCCAGTGGCCCATGTTCAAAGGACTCTTTTATAAAGTCGTCGGGGGTGAAGCTCCAAGTGCGGTCCAGTGGCGAGAGGATTTTCAAGCGGCTCGAGCCGAAGCGGGCTCAAGCGCAAAGCCGATGCTGTTGGTCTTCAGCGCCTCATGGTGCCCGGCGTGCCTGATGATGAAACATGATGTCTGGTCGGATGCAGCAGTTGGCAAGCTGGCCAACAAGCGATTCGTCCCAGTGTATGTGGATGTCGACGATCCGCAGCATGCAGCTCTCACCTCGCGTTATGGCATCGGAGCCATTCCAGCGGTGTTGATCGTCGATAAGGACGGCAAGGTTCTTCGAGAGGCGTCAGCCATGTCGCGCTCTACAACGCTCAAGTTTCTGAGCAAGGACGCAGCGAAGGACCACGTAGGTTAGTTTGGATTTTGATACGGATTGAAAGACGAGAAGAAAATGAACATATCGCGAAGGAACTTTGTCGCGGGGACCTGTGCGGGTGCCGCTTGCTTGACCGGTGGCCGCTTGGCCCGAGCTGTTGCGCCCTCGGGTGGCAAACGCGTTACGCTGCTGCATCTGACCGATACGCACGCGCAGCTGGAAACCCACTGGGAATACCTGCCGACTGCTCAACCACAGCTGACGCAGATGGGCGGCTTTGCTCGTCTGAAGACGGCCATTGATCAGCAGCGGGCGACCTCGACCGGGCCAGCGTTTCTGGTCGACGGCGGCGATCTCGTGCAAGGTTCCGGACCTGCCGCCTGGTCGGCGGGCGAAGTGATGGTTGAGCCTTCCAACGCGCTCGAGCTCGACGCCTTCGTTCCCGGCAACTGGGAACCGGTCTACGGCCCGCAGCAGTTTGAAAGGCTCATGCGCGGGCTGAAGACGCAAGTGGTGGCTTACAATTTCCATTACAAAGACACCGGCTCGCGCATGTTCGAACCGGCAGCCATCTGCCGCCGCGATGGCGTGAAAGTGGCTTTCATCGGCCTGGCCGATCCGACGACCACGGTCCGCCAGCCGCCCAAACAGGTCGAAGGACTCGACAGCACGCGCATGCAAGGTCTGCGCGAGTACATCCAAGATCTTCGCCGGCGCGAACAGCCCGATCTGGTCGTGGCCGTAACGCACACGGGGCTGAGCCTGTCGCGCCAACTGGCTCGCGAGATCCCCGAGCTCGACGTGGTCCTCTCGGGCCATACGCACGAGCGGACCGAAAAACCGATCCGCGAAGGAAACGTGCTGGTGGTCGAAGCCGGCTCGAACGGTTCGTTCCTCGGCCGGCTCGATCTGACGCTCAAAGCGACCGGCGGAATCGACAAGTTTGCATTCCAGCTGATTCCGATCCACGCCTCGGCGTTCAACGAAGATGCCTCGGTGGCGAACCTGGTGAGCCAAGTTCTCCAGCCGTATCGCCAGCGCATGAACGAGCTCCTCTGCGAATCGAGGTCGCACATCCTGCGTTACGACGTGTTTGAAACCAACGCCGACAACTTGATCAGCGACGCGATTCGCAGCACAGCAGAGGTCGATATCGGCTTTACCAATGGCTTCCGATTCGCGCCGCCGATCGTGGCCGGTCCCTTCACGCAGGCGAATCTGTGGGACTTGCTGCCGCTGGATACCCGGATGAAAAAGGGCTGGGTCACCGGCAAGGAACTCCGCAGCTATCTCGAGCACGAACTGGAGCTGGTGTTCTCGCGCGACGCATGGACACTTTCCGGCGGCTGGGGACCGAGAGCCTCGGGACTCGATATGACCTTCGAGGCGCAAGCGGCCCCGGGCAATCGGCTGCGGAGCGTCACCGTGCACGGCGAAGAAGTCGAGCCCGATCGCAAGTACACGATCGCGGGCTGCGAGCGCGAAGGGGAACCGCTGGACGTCGTGTGTCGCCTCCGCGGCACTCACGACGTCGAGTACATCCAGCCGACGATCCATCAAGCGATGGAAGGATACCTGCGCGAGCAGAAAGTGATCGCGCCGATCCGCCAGCGACGCTCGCGGGCGGTCGATCTTCCGGAAGTTGCCTTCAGTCAGGATCAGCTGCTGCATTCCTTTCAAGGTTGAGGCCTTTAGCCCATGGCGCTGCTAGCTGTCCTCTTTGGAGCGATCGTTGGCTTTTCGCTAGGCTTGACCGGTGGCGGCGGGGCGATCTTCGCTGTGCCGCTGCTGGTGTATGGCTTGGCGATCGCGCCGAGCGAGGCGGTCGGCATTTCGTTGGCTTCGGTCGGCGCCATGTCGGCTGCGGGGCTGTTGGGACGCTGGCGAACCGGGCACGTGGAACCCAAGACTGGGCTAATCTTCGCCGTGGCCGGCATGCTCGGGACGCCCGTCGGCACGTGGGTCGCCGGCCAGATCCCGCCGCAATTGTTGCTGCTCCTGTTTGCCGTCCTGATGCTCGTCGTGGCAGTTCGCATGTGGACGGGCGCTCGCAGGGCGACGGTGCGGATCGCTTGCTCGCCCGACGAGGACGATGCGGGACCTACCTGCCGGAGAGATCCCGAGGGAGTGCTCCGGCTGACGTCGCGCTGCGCGGGGCTGCTGGCTCTGGTGGGAGTAGGGACCGGCGTCTTGGCGGGACTGTTTGGCGTCGGCGGCGGCTTTGTGATCGTGCCCGCCTTGGTGGTCTTCAGCGGCATGTCGATTCACCGCGCCGTGGGCACGTCGCTGCTGGTCATCACGCTGATCAGCCTCG
>JBQCEI010000312.1:0-4677 GCA_051960375.1 Aureliella sp.
ACGAAGACACGAGCGGGAAGCGGGACCTTCGGGCGGGTTCATCCCGCGCTTACGCGTCGGGTTACCAACGCTCGCCATCGCCGACTTTAAAAAATCCCAAAACTTCTCTTGACGATTTGGAGCGATAAACCGTATTGTTGGCCCATCGCAAGCGAGAGCCAATGACTCGGTGATCGCTAGCGAGCGATGACCTGAGAAGGTGAAGCTCGCATCGGAAAGCGCCCTCGGCTTTCCAGCGGCAAAAGATAAATCTGTCTTGTGCACGGACGCCAAGTTCAGTAAATCTTCCTTCGCAAGACATCGAAAACATGGCCCGATTGAACAGGACGTCCAATCGGCCTTTTTCAAAAATACACTGCTCCCGGAACCGTGCCTCAAGTCCTCCGCCCCCCTGGGACTCGTTCACATCCGGGAGCTTTTTTTATACCCACGCCTCATCTTGCCCATCCCTCCCGGCCTTCGCAGCATGCACCTTCTCCGCAAGCGACATTAGTTGCAACATCTCGTCCGCGACTCATGCCCAGCAAGCGTTGCGTTCGATGAATGCGGAAAGTTCCAAAACTTCCGCATGCACAGATTTATCGCTACGATGCCGAATTACCTTCCGACGAGTTCAGCACGACCGGTCCGGCTGGAGTTGGGTTTGCCCGCTCTGGCCGTGCTCGCCTACTGCTTGACCAGCGGCACGTCCGGACAGTTCGCATCGGCTCAATTCATCAAAACTGCTCAGCTTCGCGCACCCGAGCCATCGAACATCCCGCCGCAGCCGGCCAGCTCGCGCCGCGCGGGCCATTCCGCCGTTTCGCTTTCTCAGTCGAGCGCCGAGCGAGTTCCCGAACCGGTCACCGTCGGAGCGCCGGGATTGGACCCGGAAGCTGATCTGGCAGCGCTCGACGCCGCGGCTGCTGAAACTCAATTGAACGGCCCGGCAGCAACTGAGGCCCCAGCGAGCCCACCGGCGTCAGTCGGCGCTTCGGGCAGTGGATCGCCGGCGGTGCTCGACGGACGCACGGTGGCATGCCAGGCGGCCGCATGTTGGCCGCTGGCCAAACTGCTCGAGCAGCGTGCCGCTACGTTATCGGCCGATGCGTCGCACTGCAGCGAAGCCGAGCAGCGTTCGGCTGCGGTGCAGGCGAGCTTTCTGCGGCGACAAGCGGCTCGCCAACGCGATATCGCCGCGGCCAGCGCGCTGCGAGCCTACTATTCCTGGATCGCCAATCGCGACCAGCTCGCCCTGGTGGCGGCGGGGCTGGAACTGCAGAAGGAACAATCGGCCACGCAGGCGGCGCTGATCGAGCGCGGCGTGGCGATCGACGATCCCACGGCGCTGGAGCGCAAACGCCTCGAACTGCGCGATAGCGAAGTCCAACTGCTGGCCAACGACCGGCGGCTTGCGCAGACGCTGTTGCAGCTGACGTGCTGCGCAAGCGACTTGCGGAGCGCCGCGGTCGAAGTCCTCGAGATTCGTCCCAGCGAACTCGCCTGCGACCAGCTAGCAACGTTCGCGCTCGAACACCGGCAAGACTATCTCGCCTTCGTCGAACTCTGCCGCTGCCTCGATCAGCAAACTGCTCGCTCGGTCGCCGGCCTGGTAACGCCGCTTGCGGGCGGCATCGGCCTGAAGGCGCTCGACTTGAACTGCCTTGAAAAACTGTTGCTGGCTGCACATGGCGGAGATGCGGCAAGCCAGATTGGCCGCGAGCTGCGTTTGGCTGTCGATATGCAGCGTCAGCTGGTCCAACAGTCGACCTGTGAAAAATGCCTGGCGCTGGTGACGGCCTACGAACGCGTCGAAATCGCGAGGCAAATTCTGGCGACTTGGGATGAACGCATCGCGATGCTCAACCGGCTCGACCAGCTCGGCCAGTCGCGCGGCCAGGACCTGGCCACCGCTCGCGGCGAACAACTGAAGGCGCGCTCGAACCTGCTCGAGCGCGAGCTGGCTGCCAAGCTCGCCGAAGTCGACTTGGCCGAAGCCATGGGCGACTTGGCCCCGCGCTGCTGCCGCGGCGAGCCCTGGCTGATTACTGGGAATTAGAGGTATTCTTCGTGTCTTCGTGTCTTTGTGGTTATCTCATCGAAGAGAACCACGAAGACACAAAGACACCAAGTAAAAAAAACAGGGCGGCACTGGCCCAAGCCAATGCCGCCCTGCTGTGCATTGCGATCGATTCGAGCGAACCGGGTTCTAAACCGCGACGGCGCGGATCTTGTGCGCTTGGCCGGCTTGGCCGAAGGCGACCATGCGCTCGATGCAAACCTTCTTCATCGCTTCGCGAGCCGGCTTGAGGTAATCGCGCGGATCGAACTTCTCGGGGTTCTCCATCAGCACCTTGCGGATGGCAGCAGTCATGGCCATGCGGTTGTCGGTGTCGACGTTGATCTTGCGAACGCCGTGCTTGATACCGCGCTGGATCTCTTCGACCGGCACGCCGTAGGTCTGCTTCATCTTGCCGCCGTACTTGTTGATCATGTCCTGGAGTTCCTGCGGCACCGAGGAACTGCCGTGCATCACCAGGTGGGTGTTGGGCAAGCGGCGATGGATCTCTTCGATGCGCGTCATCGCCAAGACTTCGCCGGTCGGCTTGCGCGAAAACTTGTAGGCTCCGTGGCTGGTACCGATGGCAACGGCCAGCGCATCGACGTCGGTTTCAGCGACGAAACGCTCGGCTTCTTCAGGATCGGTCAGCAGTTGATCGCGGCTGAGCACTCCCTCGGCGCCGTGTCCATCCTCTTGTTCGCCGCCGCCATGTTCGAGCGAGCCCAAGCAGCCCAGCTCACCTTCGACGCTCACGCCGCGGGCATGCGCCAGGCGGACCACTTCGGAGGTGACGCGGACGTTGTAGTCATAATCGGCCGGGGTCTTGCCGTCTTCCTTCAGCGAGCCGTCCATCATGACCGAGGTGAAGCCGTTCTCGATCGCGCTCAAGCAAGTCTGTACGCTGTTGCCGTGGTCCTGGTGCATGACCGTCGGAATATGCGGATAAAGCTCCGCGGCGGCCAGCATCAAGTGCCGCAGGTATGCATCCTGCGAGTATGCGCGAGCGCCGCGCGAAGCTTGGATGATGACCGGCGAATCGGTCTCCTGGGCAGCCTCCATGATGGCCTGGATCTGCTCCATATCATTGACGTTGAACGCAGCTACCCCATACTCATTTTCAGCCGCGTGATCCAACACGACTCGCAGCGGGACCAAAGCCATCTGACGGCACCTTCACAACACTTAAGTAGACAAAGAAGTGACAAGTTATGGCGCGATGCCATGACCTATTATGGAAGCGCCTTAGCGATCGGGCTGGAAAAATCGAGCGCCGGAGGGGCAATGCTAAGACGGCGATCCAGCGCCGATTATTCCCGCTGCAGGCGGGTATGACAATCCGAGATTCTTGGCCGCAGCGTGCAAGCTTCTGCACTCACCCACGCGAATGGAATAGCGAACGCCCTTATTGACAATCAGCGGCACTTCCGCATCCCGCCGCCGAGACATGCGGCGAGAAAAAATGTGTGCCGCAGGCGACCTCAAGCTGTCGGTCGCCGCCGGTAGCGTCCGCTTTCTTGCCAAAAAACGCGAGTTACCGCTGGCTGGCTGCTGATTAATGATTCGACATCGGCCGATGGTGCGTGAATCGCGGGGTAAGCTTTAATCTCTTCACAGCTCTCGTTGCGCCTCACGAGGCGCGCGGCCTATTGCCCACGGCAGGGTTATGTTCAGCTCCGCCATTTCGGCTTGCGACGTAGGACCTTCGGCTCCCGGTGGCATTGGCCGGCTCACGCGCCGCGCCTTGGATGTCGCCGAGAAGACAGTGCTGCTGTCGTTCTACACTTATTTCCTGATACCGGTCGTCGATGCGGCATGGACGCATGGCGATTTAGCCGCTGTGCTGCTGGCGATTTCCGAGTCGCTGGTGATCGCTCTGGCATTCTTTCGCAAGCCGGCCCAAGTGCTATCCGCTCGGCCGGTCGACTGGGCGCTCGCCTTCGGAGGCACGCTGGCGCCGACGCTCGTGCGGCCGCTGAGCGCTCCGACGACGCTGCTGAGCGACGCCATGGTGCTGCTGATGATGGGGGGCATCTGTTTCCAGATCCTTTCGAAGTACGTGCTCGGTCGCCGCTTCGGAGTGGTCGCGGCCAACCGCGGCATTTGCGATTCCGGACCCTATCGCCTGGTGCGGCATCCGATTTATCTGGGCTACCTGCTGACGCACATC
This sequence comes from Aureliella sp., assembly GCA_051960375.1. Classification (GTDB taxonomy): domain Bacteria; phylum Planctomycetota; class Planctomycetia; order Pirellulales; family Pirellulaceae; genus Aureliella. The sequence goes on from JBQCEI010000312.1 coordinate 4,209, forward strand.
GGTTTCCTGTGCATCTCGCCGACGCTGTGGAACCTGGCCATGTATGGGCTCACCTATGCGCTGATGATTCCGCGCATCTTCGCCGAGGAGCGGCTGCTACGAAGCGATCCGGCATACATCGAATACACCCACCGCGTCCGCAGCCGCTTGATCCCCGGCGTGCTGTAACCTCAGCGGGCATGTTTCGAAGTTGGCAAGCTTCCCAGTGTGGCACTGGCTATGCCAGTGTCTTCTGCTTCGAAGTTGAAGCGTCAGAAGCTCCGGTTAATCGTTCTAGTGCCAAACCAGCTTGAGACCTGCTGCACGGCAGTTCGCCATTGGAAGGCTTTTGGGTGCTGAACGCCATAAACTTCGAAAAAAGAGCCACTGGCATAGCCAGTGCCACACGGACTTCTCCGCGTCCTCCGCGGTAAAAAACAGAAGCGAGGGTCCTCTCTGGCCCAGCCGCGCGGAACTGATCAGAATACTG
>JBQCEI010000313.1:0-3464 GCA_051960375.1 Aureliella sp.
ACGTCCTGACGGCCGTATGCGGCGAGGACTTTCATCGGATGGCCATTGAGAGAGGCGGCAGCCTTGGGAGCATAGGCATCGAGCTGGTTTCGATCGCGCGTCCCCTCCCGTATGAAGATGGCATATGCCGGCATCTCGTCCTCCCAATTCGAAGTAATTCCCACAAGCACGACTGATCGACCAAGTGCTCCAGAAAGCGATTTTCCAGTGCGGCGGACAATTGTTACGGACACTTTAGGATAATGTCGCCCAGGGTACAACCGCAGCACGGGCGGCAAGATGCCGACCGCGCGAGCGCCCCCGTCGCCAGGGGCTTCCCGGGCTGTGTTTTTAACGCACAGATGACTGCCGGCCCAGGGAAAAAAATTTCACTCCTCGCCCGGTCGAGGCGGCGAGCGCCCCGGTGCATCGCGATCCTCGGCGAAACTGTAACCGTCGATGCGGCTGCTACAGTAAAACCGCAGGTCGCTGGCGCTGTGCGCCCGACCGTCGGAAGTGACTAAAAACGTGAACTCGCCCTCGCCGACCAGCCTCGAACCGGATGGAACATTTACTTCCAACTTCCGCTGATCGGCACCTTCAAGTGGCACCAGCGAACATCGATCGTTCGGTGTGCCGTTGTCTTGAATGTACAACGGAATCCTCATCGCACGCTCCTCTGCCCTTTCGTATGCAACAGCAAAGAGCAAAGCCGATGCCAGCGGCCGTTTCGTGGAGCGGGAGGTGCAAGTTGAGGCGGCGCAGTCGCGTGGAAGGAACAGTTTTCACGACCTGTAAGGTCGCCTCTGACAGCCTTCTTCGCCCCAACGGGGCAGCGACATAATAGCCTGGGGCAGAAAGGAGCGACCGCGAGGTCGCGCAGCGCCGCCCCAGGGTTATCGATCGCATTTGGCTCTATCGCCCTGAAGAGTTTCGACGTTCGTTTGCGGTAATTGGCTTCGAACTTAGGATGGTGAGCAAGCGGTTCGGCATTTCGGGCAGGAGAGACAGTTTTGCGCGCACCGATAAACAGACGTCTTCGCCCCAAAGGGGCAGCAACATAATAGCCTGGGGCAGAGCGGAGCGGCCGCCAGGCCGCGGAGCGCCGCCCCAGGTTATCGATCCGGTTCGGCTCGGTCGCCCTGAAAGGGCAAAACAAGATTTTGTTGCGCCCTTTCAGGGCTACCGATGGATCGTGCGACCCTACCCGGGGCGGCGCTCCGCAGCTGGCGCTGCTACGCTCTGCCCCGGGCTATTATGTTGCTGCCCCTTTGGGGCGAAGACGTCTGCTTATCGGTGCGCGCAAAACTGTCTCTCCTGCCCGAAATGCCGAACCGCTTGCTCACCATCCTAAGTTCGAAGCCAATTACCGCAAACGAACGTCAAAACTCTTTAGGGCCAAGAATCTTATCGCGGAGTGCGCGGAGAAAACATGTCTTCTCTGCGTGCTCTGCGCTCTTCATCTCTGCGTCTCTGCGTTAAAAGCATATACAACTCGAGAGCTACAGCGGCGAGTACTCCATGCCGAAGGTCTCGGCGACGGCGGCGTTGGTGATGCGGCCGCGGACGATGTTGGCGGCGGTGGCCAGCGGTTTCAGTTTGGCGATCGCATCGTCGACGCCGTATTTGACTAGCTGCAAGACCCACGGCAAAGTGACGTTGCAGAGAGCAAACGTGCTGGTCCGGCCGACCGCGCCGGGCATGTTGGTCACGCAGTAGTGCAACACGTCTTCGACCATGTAGACCGGATCGCGATGCGTGGTTGGGCGGCTCGTTTCAAAGCAGCCTCCTTGGTCGATCGCCACGTCGATGACCACCGAGCCTGGCTTCATCAATATGAGGTCTTCGCGGCGAACCAGATGCGGCGCTTTGGCTCCGGGGATTAGCACGGCGCCGATGACCAGGTCGGCCAGTTTCAACTGATCGCGAATCGTATGGCGATCGCTGAACAGGGCGTTGACGTTGGGCGGCATGATGTCGTCGAGGTAACGCAGGCGATCGAGATTGACGTCCAGGATCGCCACGTCGGCTTGAAAACCTGCGGCGATGCGAGCCGCATTGGCGCCGACGACTCCACCGCCGAGCACGGTGATGTGGGCAGGAGCGACGCCCGGCACACCGCCCAGCAAAATGCCGCGGCCTTGCTGCGGACGCTCGAGATACTTGGCCCCTTCTTGAATACTCATGCGGCCAGCCACTTCGCTCATCGGCGTCAGCAGCGGCAAGCGGCCTTGGCCGTCGGAGAGCGTTTCGTAGGCCAGGCAGATCGCGCCGGAACTGGCCATCGCTTCGGTCAACTCGCGACTGGCTGCGAAGTGAAAGTAGGTGAAGATCGTCTGCCCAGATCGGATCAGATCGATCTCCTCGGGCTGCGGCTCTTTGACTTTCACGACCAGGTCCGCTGAATCGTAGACGTCCTTCAGACTGGCAACCAGTTTGGCTCCGGCTTGCAGGTAGGCATGGTCGGCGATCCCCGAGCCCAGTCCGGCGCCGGCTTGGATAATCACTTCGTGACCGCGCGTGACCAGCTCTTCGACCCCGACGGGCAACATGGCGACGCGGTATTCGTCCTGCTTGATTTCTCTGGGGACACCAACGATCACAGAACACCTCGAGTCTAGAGAAGCGGATTCGTAAGGGGAGTAACCGGGGCGATGCGGATTGGAACCGCCGGGATGAGTTTTTGATTGGTGCGCGGCAATTGGTTTTCTTCCTCGCCCCAAAGGGGCAGCCACATAATAGCCTGGGGCAGAGCGGAGCGGCCGCCAGGCCGCGAAGCGCCGCCCCAGGCTATTATGTGGCTGCCCCGTTGGGGCGAAGGAGTTGGCTTATCGGTGCGCGCAAGGCTCCCTCTCGCTGCCAACAAGGCGCACGTGTACTAATGCGCATTGGCCGCGCTCACCTCCGGGCGCGATTGGGGCGTGGTGGCTGGGGGCGAGGTTGACTGCGGCGCCGGCGCAGGTGCCGGTGGAGTTTCCTGAGGTGGATCGACGCGCACGATCTCTCCCTGCACCAGCTCGCATAGTTTGCTGACGTACGGATGTTCGGCCAGTTGGCGGATGCGCTGCGATCGCACTACCGCCGCCGAGACCGGTTGCTCGGTCGTTTTGCGTTCGACCGGCCCGCTCAAGACTCGAAAAGTGAACTGAATTGCGCGGCCGGCCGCGGTGTCCAACGCGGCTTGAATTTCCGCGCGGCGAGCGGGCTGTTCAATGTACTCGACGCTCTTGCTCGAGCCGGCCGGGAAGACGATCGTCCACTTCTCGGGCGACTGACATTCGACCCGAACCGCCAGGCTGGCAAAATCGCCCAGCATCCCAGCGATCGCGACTGCGGCCGCTTTCCAAGCTTCCAGTGCAGCCTGCGATTGCGGCGACTGGGGTGCTTGATAGTTGGCCGGAGCTGGAGCACCGCCGCTGTTCGGTGCGGCGGCCGAGGCTGAGGGCGATGGAGCGGAGATGGCGATCGTGGGCGGTGGCGCGATC
>JBQCEI010000314.1:0-6225 GCA_051960375.1 Aureliella sp.
TATTGCGATTGCCGAACTAAACGCTTCTCTGCGCTGTCTTTCTCCGCGCTCTCCGCGTCCTCCGCGGTGAATCCTCCGGCCGGCTCCCAGCCGAAAAGCCGAAGTGCTACAATTTGCTCCCCTACCGAATGCCAATTCCCTTGATTCGCAAGGATGTAATGATCCCACGCAAAATCCTCGTCACCGCGGCTTTACCGTATGCCAACGGTCCGATTCACATCGGGCACCTGGTCGAGTATATCCAGACCGACATCTGGGTACGGTTTCAGAAACTGCGTGGAAATCGCTGCATCTTCATCTGCGCCGACGACACGCACGGCACGGCGATCATGATTCGCGCGCGGTCCGAAGGCCGCAGCGAAGAAGAGCTGATCGCCGACATGCAAGCGGCCCACGAGCGCGACTTCGCTCGCTTTCAGATCGAGTTCGATAACTACGGCAGCACCAATAGCCCGCAGAACTACCAGCTGTGCTGCGAGTTCTGGTCGGCGCTGCGCAAAGCGGGCCTCGTCGCCGAGCGCGATGTCAGCCAACTGTACGATCCAGAGGCCGGGACGTTTCTGGCCGACCGTTTCGTCAAAGGGACCTGCCCTAAATGCAAAGCCCCAAACCAATACGGCGATAGCTGCGACAAGTGCGGCAGCACTTACTCGCCTGCCGATCTGATCGATCCGGTCAGCACGCTCTCAGGGGCCAAACCCGAGCTCCGCACTTCGCCGCACCTGTTCGTCGAGCTTGAGAAATTGCACGGGTTTCTCGAACAGTGGACGCAAAGCGGCGATCATCTGCAAAGCGAAGTCGCCAATTATCTCAAAGGCCATTTCCTCGGCGAACCGCTGCGCGACTGGGACATTTCGCGGCCGGCTCCCTACTTCGGCTTTGAAATTCCCGACGCGCCGGGGCACTTCTGGTACGTGTGGTTCGACGCGCCGATCGGCTACATCGCCAGCACGGCTCAGTGGTGCCAGCGGCATGGCGAGCAGCTGGACGATTGGTGGAAGAACGCCCAGACCGAAGTGCATCACTTCATCGGCAAGGACATCACGTACTTCCACACGCTCTTCTGGCCTGGCATGCTCAAGACAGCCGGCTTCAATCTGCCGACGATGGTCCACATCCACGGCTTTCTGACCGTCGGCGGCGAGAAGATGTCCAAGTCGAAGGGGACGTTCATCAAAGCAGAAACCTACGCCGAGCATCTCGATCCGGCTTACCTGCGTTATTACTTCGCCAGCAAGCTCGGTCCGCGGCTGGACGACCTCGATTTGAACTTCAGCGAGTTCATCGACAAGGTCAACGCGGATTTGGTCGGCAAGGTGGTCAACCTGGCTAGCCGTGCGGCCAAGTTTGCTCGTGCAACGGGTTTGGCTGCCGAGTATCCCGATGACGGCGGGCTGTTCCAACAAGGTGCAACGGCCGGTCAGGCGATTGCCGAAGCGTACGAGACGAACGACTACGCCAAGGCGATGCGGCTGATCATCGAGTTGGCCGATCGAGCCAATCCCTACGTCGAAAACGCGCAGCCCTGGGTCTTAGCCAAAGACCCCAATCGGCAGAGCGAAGTCCAAGCCGTTTGCACGGTGGCGCTGAATCTGTTCCGGCAGATCGCGGTCTACCTGGCACCCGTGTTGCCGCGGCTGGCTCAGCAGTGTGGCGAGCTCTTGGGCGATCCGATCACCCGCTGGGAGCAGAGCCAAAAGCCGCTGCTGGGCACCCCCGTCAATCCGTTCCAACACATGCTTCAACGCGTTCAGAAAGAGGATGTCGACGCCATGGTCGAAGAGAGCAAACAAGAAGACGCCGCAGCCGCTCAAGGCACTCAGTCTGGCGGCAGTCAGTGGCAAGATTCCGGCGATGCATTGGCCGCCGAGCCGCTGGCCGAGACGTGCACGATCGATGATTTTGCGAAGATCGATTTGCGCGTCGCGCGCATCATCGCCGCCGAACAAGTGCCCGAAGCCCGCAAGCTGCTCAAGCTGACGGTGAGCCTCGGCGGCGACGTCCGCCGCACAGTGTTCGCCGGCATCAAGGCTGCGTATGAGCCTGAAAAACTGATCGGCCGCCTGGTGATCATCGTCGCCAACCTGGCGCCGCGGCAAATGAAGTTCGGCCTCAGCGAAGGCATGGTCACCGCCGCCGGCCCCGGCGGCGCCGAAGTCTACCTGCTCGCCGTCGACTCCGGCGCCCAACCCGGTCAACGCGTGCACTAGTCGCAAATTGCTCTTTTACCGCGGAGAACCCCGAGGGTCTGCAGGTTATCGCAATACAAGTGACCAACACGGTCAGACGCTTGGGTTTTGCGACCTGTAAGGTCGCCTATGTCAGCCCAGGGCAAGGCGGCGTCAGCCGCCGCAGCCCTGGGTAACGAGGCCCCGAGTGTGCCGGCCCTGACAGGGCCGCTCATTCCCCGGGGCTGGCAATCTGCACCGATTCGGGAATTGAAAGCCAGTACGTTGTAACGCGCGATCCGCCCCCTCCTTCCCAAAGAGCGCCCGATGTCCCAATCATTGGCGAAGGTATATCTGCATGTGGTCTTCTCAACCAAGAACCGTCAGCCAACTCTCTTGCCTGCTTGGCGCGACGAATTATTCCAGGTCCTCGGTGGTCTAACGAACAACTTGGGTTGCCAATCGCTAGTCGTCGGCGGCGTAGAGGATCATGTCCATACGTTGTTCACGCTCAGCCGTACGGCCACGATTTCCGATGCGGTCAAGAAATTGAAGGCATCTTCGTCCGCATGGGTGAATGAAACTCATGCGCCAAGGACGCCGTTTCACTGGCAGGCCGGTTATGCAGCCTTCTCCGTCAGCCAATCCAGCGTCGAGAACGTACGACACTACATCGAACGTCAACCTGAACATCACAACACGCGTTCATTTCAAGATGAGATGCGGGATTGGTTCACTCGCTACGAAATCGATTGGGACGAGCGCTACGTTTGGGATTGATGCCGACTTCGGTAATGAGCGGCCCTGTCAGGGCCGACATCCGCGTTCACTTTTGACCCAGGGCTGCGGCGGCTGACGCCGCCTTGCCCTGGGCTGACATAGGCGACCTTACAGGTCGCAAAACCAAGACAGGTACTACGGGCCGAACACCATTGCCGTGGCTAAGCGGATTCCGGCCTACCCTCCGCGGTGAAAATCTTCCACCTAGCCCGATCGGTCGCCCTCGTATAATGAATGACGGGGCTCGAATTGGCGCATGCGCTTAAGCCTCCGGTGTTGTTGGAAAAACATTCGAGAGAGCTTGGCGATGAACGACATCTCATTGGCTCATGAGCCCAAATGGGTTACGCAGCCGAAGGCTTATGGCATTATCCAGTCGAGCCTCGATCGCCTGTGTGCTTCGAGCGAGTTTCTGGCTCGGCTGGCCGCGCGGATGCTCGACGAGACGGGCACGCGACTGATCGACTGGGTCGATCGCGTGAGCGCCAGCGTCGGCGAAGCGGAACTGGTCGCAGCGGGGTTCGTCAAAGACGCCTCGCAACAACCAAGCGTCTATCGCCATCCGCAAGCCCAGCTGCCGGCGGTGGTGGTCGACTACGGCAAGTCGCTGGTGGCGATCAAGGTCGAATCGGTCGTCGACTTTCTGGTCGCGCACGGGCTCGACTCGCGCTGCCAGATCTTCGGAAGCGCCGGAGCCGTGCTGAGGCGCTGCTGTGTCGATTGCGATTCGGACCTGGAGTGCTGGATCGTCGAGCGACACGGCTATCAAGGCTGGCAGGTCGAGGAAGTGTCGCCTGAGATGCTGGCCAATCTCGCTCGCCACCGCGAACGCTTATTCGTCCGCCGGCGCACCTTTGACAAACTGGCCGACGGGTTCGCATACGCGCGACAGTTGCTCGACGCCGCGATCCCCGAAATCGGCCGCGACCGCACCTGCGATTTGTTCTTCCAAGCCGAACGGGCATACTGGCAAGCTCGCAACGATGCCGCCCAAATCCAACGCATGCGGCAGGACCGCTTGGGCTTAGGCTGGGCCAATCACGACCATCACACTTACCGCAGCAGCCGCGCGGCGTTCTCGACGCTGATCGCGATTCTCGAACATCTCGGCTTTGAATGTCGCGAACGTTTCTACGCCGGCCGCGAAGCGGGCTGGGGAGCCCAAGTGCTCGAGCAACCGGCGTGCGGCGTTGTGATCTTTGCCGATGTCGACCTGGCGCCGGACGAAGTCTTGCAAGACTTCGCGCACGAACCGCTCGCGCCGCGCTCGTCGCTCGGCACGGTGGGCCTCTGGTGTGCGCTGCACGGCGAAGCGTTCCTTGCAGCTGGCATGCATCACCTGGAGTGCCAATTCGATTTCGATCAAGCTCGCACTCAGCTCGCCACGCAAGGGGTCGGCGCGATGAAGCCATTCACCGACCTGCCTTACTTGCGGCAAGCGTTCACGCAGGGGCAGCGCTGGCCGGTCAAAGAGGAAGCCATCGAGGCCGCGCTGCACGCCGGCTGGATCACCACCGAGCAAGCCCAGGCTTTCCGCGAACAAGGTGCGATCGGGTCGCACTTGGAGATCCTCGAGCGCCGCGAAGGCTACAAGGGTTTTAATCAGACCGGCATCAGCGAAATCATCGCCGCCACCGACCCGCGCAGGCAACTCACGGGGCGATAGGGAAAGCGTTCGTCCTCCGCGCTCTCCGCGCCTCCGCGGTGAATCTGTTACAATGCGGCAACGCTTGGTTTCCGTATCTCCTGCGAATGCAATCGCCTCCACCCCCAAGAGCGTATGCCTGACCCAGCTTCCGTATCTTCGCCTGCTGCAGCTCACGATCCGACCAGCTACACCGTTGTAGCCCGAAGATATCGGCCGAAATCGTTTCAGGAACTGGTCGGCCAGGAACATATCAGCCAGGCGCTCGGCAAGGCGATCGCGACTGGCCGCGTCGGGCATGCGTACCTGTTCACCGGGGCTCGCGGAGTCGGCAAGACCTCGTCGGCTCGCATCTTTGCCAAAGCCCTCAACGCGCCGGGCGGGCCGACCGCGGCGCCAGCGCTCGATACCGACATCGCCCAGGCGATTGACGCCGGCGAAGATGTCGACGTTATCGAAATCGACGCGGCCAGCAACCGCGGCATCGACGAGATCCGGCAACTGCGAGCCAACGTCAGCGTCCGCCCCAGCCGCTCGCGCTACAAGATCTACATCATCGACGAAGTTCACATGCTCACCAACGCAGCGTTCAACGCGCTGCTCAAGACGCTGGAAGAGCCACCCGAGCATGTGAAGTTCATCTTCTGCACAACCGATCCAGAAAAACTGCCGATCACCGTCTTGTCGCGCTGCCAGCGATTCGACTTTGCACCGGTGCGGCCCGACGCGATTCAAAAGCGGCTGGCAGAGATTTGCCAGGCCGAAGGCTTCGAAGCCGAAGACGATGCCCTGGCGCTGATCGCCCGCCGCGCCGCCGGCTCGATGCGCGACAGCCAATCGTTGCTCGAACAGGTGATGAGTTTTTCGAGCGGCAAGATCACGGTTGATCAAGTGCACGCCCTGTTGGGCACGGCCGATGAATCGCGTCTGCGCGAACTGGCCGAAGCGCTGGCCAGTCGCGATGGCGTGGCCGCGCTGAAACTAGTCGACAGAGCGATTGCCGAAGGAACCGATGCCGGTCAGTTCGCCGAGCAGATGCTGGGTTACTTGCGTGACTTGATGGCAGTGGCCGTCGGCGGCGGGCCCGACTTGCTCAAGATGTGCAACCCGTCGGGCTTCGATCAAGTGAAGCAGCTCGCCGACGGCTGGGGACTGCAAACGATTCTGGCGGCGGTGCAGTTGCTCGACGAAGCGCTGGTGCGGATGCGGTTCAGCGTTCAGTCGCAAGCTTTGTTCGAACTGTCGCTCATTCAGATTTCACAGCTGCAGGATCTGGCCTCGATCGCCAATATCATCGAAGCGGCTAGCCAAGGTGCTCCGCCACCGGTTGCCGCTCCGCCACGCATAGCAAGTACTGCTGCCGCCGCACCGGCCGGCGAAAAAAAAAACGCTGAAGGGCTGAACCGGCCCGCGTTAGCTCGGCCCAGCGCGGCGCCGACGCCACCGGCCACTGCGACGGTTGCCGCCGCAGCTGGCACCCCCGCGGCGACAGCAGCCGCCCCAGTCCCAACTTCGGTCCAACCGCAAGCTCGCGGCGCATCGCCAGCGCCGACCATCTCGATCGCGCCCACCATCTCCATCGCCCCGCCGACGATCGCCATCTCGGCTCCATCGCCTTCTGCCTCGGCCGCC
>JBQCEI010000315.1:0-3865 GCA_051960375.1 Aureliella sp.
CTCAGCCGCTCAATCTCGCGGTCAAACCGATCACGCTCCCTGCCGACACAGGCAATCAGGTCGGGCAGGCTTTTGCGCTCGATGCGGACCGAATCACAGCCGGCCAAGGCATAGTCGCCAGTGTCAAGCGTTCCGGGTTGTACGCGGAGCGGGGCCAGGTCCAAAGGCGTTTGCTCGCGAGTGTCGACGATGGCCGTCACAGCGGCCGGGTCTAGTTTGGCGGGTAGCTTCATGCTTGGTTCCTAGTCTCAAAACCGGGGCGCTGTCACGCGGTGTCACGCGTGCCACCCCACAGCATCACACATACGCGTGTGTGAAATGACTCTCAAAAATCAAAAACCCTCGTGGCGCGTGCAATGGATTGTCACGCGTGACACTGCGTGACACTTCAGAACGGAATGAGCCCGATTCCCTCATACTTCCGCTGCCTATGAGCCCCCATCCGGTGCTGCTTAACGACCAGTTGCGAGCACAACGCCAACAGATCACGGCCGAACGTTTGCACGTTGCCAGGCTCGCGTCCAGCACCTTCGCACCAGTCCTTCCAGGCGTTGTAAAGCTCTGGAACTTCGACACTTAGGGAAGGGGACAGATCGCATCGCTCGTTCACAAACGCGGCGATCGGGCTGGACAGTTCGTCCAGTTGCTCGCGTAGCTGGTCGCTGCTGTCGGGCTGGATGAAATAGCCTCGCTCCCGCAATCGCTTCCAGCCTTCAATCGCCCAATGCAGAATGCCGGCTTTCTCGGCTTGCAGAGCCTCGGTTAGCGCTCTGTCTTCGCGACCGTAGAAAGATTCGGTCAGACGCAGGATGAGCATTCGACCGGCCAGGGCGCCGCTGGCATCCTGAAGCCTTGGAAGCTCGTTGCTGATGATCATGAACCGGGTAAGCAGCTTGGTCGTTACCGGCTCGAGATTCTTACGGTCGACTGTCTGGGCATCCTCGCCGCTGATAGACAACAGCCGCTCCGTGATAACCGCCTGGTCGCTGCGTCCGCTGAGCCGAGCGTCGGAAATGACGGCAAGCGTCCTGCCCAGCAGTGGCCACAGCCCGAAGTTGGTTTGTAGGCTTGCTAGTGTCGGCCCGCAGACGTTTCCTTCGCCAACCACTCCGCGAATGATGCGGGCAATCGTGCCTTTGCCGGAACGCCTCGGACCTATGATCATCAAGATCTTTTGATGCCTGGTATCCGGCGTGAGCGAGTACCCAAACCAGTCCTGCAGAAGCTCGATGCTTTGCGGGTCGTTTGGCCACAACTGCGAAAGAAACTGCTTCCACCGCGGGCAATCTGGCTGCCGATGCTCGAACTTGTAATCGACCGCGCAGGTCGTGAAGTAAGCCGGTGTTGCATCGATCGTGCACGCCTTGTCATCGACGTATGATGGCAAGTGCACGATTGAGTTAGTCGTCGCGACAATATCCTCCGGCGCCCATTCTTGCGGTTTAAGCCACGATGGCGGCTGCGTGCTTGAGTAAAGAATCGACTGAGCCTTAATCTGCTCGAGCGTATTCGATACCTCGCTGATTCCGACCTTGGAATAGCCCTTGTTCAGGTGATGAACTATCTGGGCTCGCACTTCGCTGGTCGGAACTTCTCGGTATCGCCCTTTGCTCCACCACCAAAAACTGCCGGACCAAAACCGCAGCTTCGGCAGCCCGTCGACTGTCATTGCTGCGAGCATCCGTTCCGCTTCGATAGCTGGGTCGGCCATTGAAGCACCGAGCTTGGATACCTCAGCCGGGATCTCTTGCGGGTCGATTGGATTGTCGAGCAGCTCGCGTAGCTTGGCCGGACCGTTCGCAAGTAGATAATCGTCCAGTCCCGTTTTGCCGTCGCCGCTCGATGGTAGGCGGATTACCTTCACATCGGCGCCGCGCGCGGCGAGGTGATGGCACAGCCACTTCTCCGCGTCTTGCACGTTCGGGTTTGTGGCGATGTCCGAATCGAAGGCGACGACCACGCGCCTTGCCTTCCAGTTGATTCTCTCAAGCGTCGGAAGCAGGGCAGATTCTGCTTTCCGCTTCCATCCGTAGACACCGACCAGCCCCAGCGTTGGAAAGCCTGCCTGAGTTGCGGCAAGCGATTTCTTTTCGCCCTCCGTGATGATCAATTCCGTCGACGCGTCCAGGTGCGGTAAGACACCCGGCGGCAGATAGACTTGATTCGGCTGGCCTTTTGGGCTCTCGTACTTCAGCTTTCGGTCGCCATGCACGCGGGGCGCGTCCGGCCTGATGCGAGCGTAAGCGTTTCGTCCGTCCAGGTCATAGAAAGGAAAGACAATGACGGGGCCCAATTTCTTAGCCGTTGGCTTCGCGCATCCAATTAGGCTGCGAATCTTGTCTGGGTTGGTTTCGCTGTAGATTCCCGCGGCCTGAATCGTCTCGAGCTTGAGTCCGCTTTCGGCCAAGTGCTTTTCGTGGTGCGGCAACAGAAGCTTCGTAGGCTCTGCATCTCCCTTGGTAATCATTTGCGGCCCTCCGACTTTGGCACATACCGAAACAGCGTCAGCTTCTCTTGTGCTCGCGTAACTGCCGTGTAATCCCACCGCCGCATGTCGCTGGCTGGACCGAAGGCGAGAACGCCTACATGCCGCCACTGTGAGCCCTGTGCCTTGTGGCCTGTGATGGCCCATCCATAATCGAACAGGCTCGCACCGCCCGGCTCTGATAGCTTCTGCTGGCGACCGAACTGAGCCTTCAGCATCTGGGCGAAAACCGCACTTCCGCCGCAGTCAGGCATCAGCTCGGCAAACACGGTTGCCTTGTCCTCCGAGATGATCTTGCGGACTGTGAACGATTGGCCGTTGATGAAGCCCGATGCGTAGTTGTTGGCAAGGCAGATAACCTCGTCGCCAGGCTCGAGCACACCGGCTCGACCAAGCAGCTTCCGAACGCTTTGATTAATCAAAACCCTCGATCGATTCGTGCGAACAATTACGCGATCGATGCCGCCTAGGATGCGAGCGGCTATTTCGTCTGAGTCGCACACCGCCTCGATGTCGATCCCATCGTGCGGGCTGAAGATGCTCCCACCCCTGCGTATGCAGTGGGCTAGCTGGATGATTGGCGAGCCGGCCGCCTGCCTGTGAATCTCCGTCAGCGTGTAGTCGGCGTTGCTGAGCCGCTCAACGCTTTGTGATTCAACCGGCGGCAACTGTGCCTCATCGCCAAGGTAGAGCGTTGGAATGCCCTTGCCGCGGATGTCTCGGTGAATCGTCCGAGTAAGCATTGATGCTTCGTCGACGATAAGAAACCGGGCCTTTGCCGTTCGCTTGGCAGCGAATATAGGCCGCTCGCGCCCATCCTCGCCACGCTCGAGCCCTTCGAATCGATAGAGCCAACTGTGAAGCGTCTGTGCGGCTATTCCCTTGCGGGATAGAACCTCGCAGGCTTTCCCAGTTGGAGCACAAACTGTGCAGCCAGGCAGTGATTTTGCAACGAACTGAGCAACTGTCGTTTTGCCCGTTCCGGCTGGCCCGTTGAGCCAGAAGTCTTTTCCATCCTTGGCCAGTCGCTGGCGTATCGCGGCGACTGCGTATTCTTGCTCCGTGCTAAGTGCGCTTGATTCGGTCGAAACTGCCATGTTACAATTAGGCGTCCTGTTAGTCGTCTTGGAAAAAGGGAGCTGCGGTTTCGTCGCCCTACAGCTCCCACCGAATGAATCACGCAAGCGCCGTCAGCTAGTCACTGATGGCGTTTGTCGTTTCTTGAGAACTTTTCATCGCTTCGATCGCGGCTAGAACAGTCTGCCAACAGTCCGGTCCAATACCGCGCTGGCGAGACTCGTCGTCGACCAGTGCCTTCCAGCAAACAGCACAAGTGAGGCTCGGCCCAATTTTGCTCTGAGCCAAGATTCGCTTGGCTAT
>JBQCEI010000316.1:0-2922 GCA_051960375.1 Aureliella sp.
CTTGCGGCGACTTCCGCCATCTGCAGCGCGTAGGAGGGAGTGCAAGCCACGACCGACGGAGCGGTCTGCCGCATGAATTCGAGCCGGGCGATCGTCGACAGGCCGCCGCCGGGAATCAAGCATGCCCCGCGCTCGACGCATGCTTCGTAGGCGCTCCAAAAGCCGATGAACGGTCCGAAGGAAAACGCCATGAAGACTCGGTCGCACGAGTCGATCTCGGCGGACGAGAGCACGTGTTGCCAAGTGTCGGCCCACCACTGCCAATCGCGGCTGGTGTCCATGACCAGCAGAGGCGAGCCGCTGGTGCCGCTGGTGCGATGGATGCGGCAATAGCGATCGGCTGCGTAGGTGTGGTGATCGCTCACGCCATGCCGGGCCTGCGCCTCGACGAGCTCCTGCTTGCACGTCAGCGGCAACCCAGTCAGGTCTTCGAGCGACTGTAGCTGCAACTCGCCCGCGCCGAACTTCCGCTGATAGAACTTGTTCGTCGGCAGGATTGCCGCCAGTTGTTCGTTCAACTGCGCGAGCTGCCAATCGCGCAGCTGCTGCTCATCCCATCGCCAGCAGGTGCGGGGTTCGGGCTGGTGGACAGGCGAAGCAAGGGACAACCGAGGCACTCCAGCGAATAACGAATCGATGCCTGTCATCAGTCGGTCGGGGCCCGCATGCGGTCGGCGGGCGTCGCTCCGCCAGCGCGCCTTTGCGTCCGCTTTTCACGGCTGAAAAACCGTGGGCTAACGCCCTGCGGCTGATCGCAGTCTCACTCGCGGAGGCGACCGCCGCAAAAGCTTTTTCGCCGGCCGACGAATCTATTTGTTCTAAGAAGGGTTTACATTACGCGTCACGCTCTGTCCAGCGGGCTGGCCAGCGAGCGGATCGTGACTGAAACTGCCTTTCCAACCAGGATAATCGCTCGCGGCGCCCCAGTGTGAATCCGCGCGAATCCGTGTGGACAAGCGTGGATGAAATCAGCCGCCGGGCGGCAGCCGCGGTTTGCCGTGAAGCGTGGGCCGAACGCAGCGAAAAGGTGCCTCTCTGCGTTCTCCGCGTCCGAGTCCCTGCGTCTCTGCGTTCAAAAAATATTGCAGGGCTGTTTCCGTTTTATTTAGTTAGGAGTCACCATGCGAGAGCGTCATGAGGGCCTGTTCGCCGCCGCCTATACACCCTTCAACTCGGATGGAGAAGTTCAGACCGACTGCATCAGCCTGATGGTCGACTGGCTGCTGCGGCGCCACATCGACGGGCTATACGTCTGCGGCAGCACCGGCGAAGGCATGTCGCTCACGAGCGACGAACGCCGGCGGGTGGCCGAGGCTTATGTCGCCGCCGCCGCTCGCCGCGTGCCGGTCTTTGTCCAGGTCGGCCACAACTCGCTCCACGAAGCTCGCTCTCTGGCCGCCCATGCCCAGTCGATCGGAGCGACGGCCGTCTCGGCCACTTGCCCGTCGTATTTCAAAATTTCCTCGGTGAGAAACCTCATCGATTCGATGGCGCTGATCGCCGATGGCGCTCCGGAGCTGCCGTTCTACTACTATCACATCCCGGCGCTGACCGGTGCCAAGCTCGATATGCTCGAGTTCTTGCGTCAGGCCGGCAAAGCGATTCCCAATCTGGCCGGCATCAAGTTCACGTCGACCGAGGTGCATGAATTCCAGCAGTGCCTCGAGTTTGACGATCGACGCTACGAAGTCATGTGGGGCTGCGACGAGATGCTGCTGTCGGCGCTGGCCGTCGGCTGCAAAGCGGCCATCGGCAGCACCTACAACATTGCTTCGCCGTTGTACTGGCGGATCATCACGGCCTTTCAGCGTGGCGATCTGAAGACCGCTTCGGAGCTGCAATTGCAGGCTGCTGAAATGATCCGCATGATCTATGCGTATCCGTTCCACTCGGCCATGAAACTGATCCTCAACCGCCTCGGCTTCGATGTCGGCAAGTGCCGCTTGCCCCAGCCTCCATTGACCGAGCCGCAGAGCACGGAATTGAAACGCCGCATCGACTCGATGCCGTTCTTCGGTTAGCTTGTTAGGCGCCTTGCTGCCCCTTTTTTACCGCGGAGGCGCGGAGAAGAAGAATCTAGGGCGATCATCATCCCCGCCTTCTGCATGGAAAGAGTCTCTTCGTGCTCAGTGTGAACGTCCCGTTGGCCGAACGCAGCTATGCGATCCACATCGGTCAAGGTTTGCTTGGCTCGTTGCCCGAGTGGCTGCCCAATGTCTTGGGACGATGCGAACACGCGGCGATCATCGTCGACGCGCGACTGAGCGAAACGCTCGGGGCGACCGTGAAGGAAAGTCTGACGGCGGCCGGTTATCGCGTTTCGCTGCTGGATGTTCCCTCGGGCGAATCGAGCAAGTCGATCGGGCAGGCCGAACGGCTCTGGGAAGGTCTGCTGGCCGAGCGGGCCGATCGCGGCTCGGCGGTGCTGGCCCTCGGGGGCGGCGTGGTGGGCGACTTGGCCGGGTTCGTCGCCGCCACGTTCGTGCGCGGCTTGCCGCTGATCCAGATTCCAACGACGCTGCTCAGCCAAGTCGATTCGAGCGTCGGTGGCAAAACCGGCATCAACCTGCCGGCTGCCAAGAACATGGTCGGAGCGTTTTGGCAACCGTCGCTCGTGGTCATCGACACCCACACGCTCAGCAGCTTGCCCAAGCGCGAGTTCGTCTCGGGACTCGCCGAAGTCGTCAAGTATGGCGTCATCTTGAAACCCGACTTGTTCGCTTATCTGGAACAGAATGTCCAAAGCATCCTGCACATGGATCCGGGCGCGATCACTCACATCGTCGCCGAATCGTGCCAGGCGAAAGCCGACGTCGTATCGCAGGACGAACGCGAAACAACCGGCTTGCGAGCCATCTTGAACTACGGCCACACCTTCGCGCATGCCCTCGAGTCAGCCAGCGGCTACGGGACTTTCTTGCA
>JBQCEI010000317.1:0-2714 GCA_051960375.1 Aureliella sp.
CGGTCGTTCGCTTCGGAAGTGACCCGCGTGGCTCGCGAAGTGGGCACCGAAGGCAAGCTCGGCGGTCAAGCTCGCGTCGAAGGTGTGTCGGGTACGTGGAAGGACCTCACCGACAACGTGAACTTCATGGCCGGTAACCTCACCAGCCAGGTTCGCGGTATCGCCAAGGTGGTGACCTCGGTCGCCGGTGGTGATTTGACCAAGAAGTTGACGGTGAAGGCGAAGGGGGAAATCGCTGCTCTGGCCGACACGATCAACGGCATGATCGACACGCTGGCCCTGTTCGCCGATCAGGTGACGACGGTGGCTCGCGAAGTGGGCGTCGAAGGCAAGCTCGGCGGTCAGGCGAGCGTGCCCGGTGCGGCCGGTACCTGGAAGGACCTCACCGACAACGTGAACCAGTTGGCCGCCAACTTGACGACTCAGGTGCGGGCGATCGCCGAAGTGGCGACCGCCGTGACCAAGGGCGACTTGACGCGATCGATTAAGGTCGAGGCTCTCGGCGAAGTCGCGGCGCTCAAGGACAACATCAATGAGATGATTCGCAACCTCAAGGACACTACGCTCAAGAACAGCGAGCAGGACTGGCTGAAGACGAACCTCGCCAAGTTCAGCCGCATGTTGCAGGGGCAACGCGATTTGCTCACCGTCGGTCGCTTGATTCTTTCGGAACTGGCCCCGGTGGTCTCGGCTCAGCATGCCGTCTTCTATACCGTCGAATCGACCACCGAGCCGGCGACGCTCAAGCTGCTAGCCAGCTATGCGTATGAACATCCCGACGCGACCGGCCAGCGGCTGGCGCTGGGGCAAGGGCTGATCGGCCAGTGCGCCCTGGAGAAACAGAAGATCGTCATGACCAACGTGCCGCCGGGCTACGTGCGGATTTCGTCGGGCCTTGGCAATGCAAGCCCGGTGAACCTGATCGTCTTACCGGTCGTGTTCGAAGGCGAAGTGAAAGCGGTCCTCGAACTGGCTTCGTTCGATGTGTTCAATTCGACCCACCAGGCTTTCCTCGAACAGCTCATGGAAAGCATCGGCATCGTTCTCAACACGATCGAAGCCAACATGCGTACGCAAGACTTGCTCGAGCAGTCGCAGTCGCTGGCCAAAGAGCTGCAGAGCCGGCAGCTCGAACTGCAGCGCACCAACGAGGAACTGCAACAGCGCGGCCACATGCTGGCTTACCAGAACGCCGAAGTGGAACGCAAGAATCGCGAAGTGGAACAGGCTCGGCAGGCCCTCCAGGAACGCGCTCAGCAGCTGGCTCTGACTTCGAAGTACAAGTCGGAGTTCTTGGCGAACATGTCGCACGAACTGCGGACGCCGCTGAACAGCTTGCTGATTCTGTCCGATCAGCTCTCGAAGAACCTCGACGGCAATTTGACCCCCAAGCAAACCGAGTATTGCCAGACGATCCATTCGTCGGGCAACGACTTGCTGATGTTGATCAACGACATTCTCGACCTCTCGAAGATCGAATCGGGCACGGTGATCGTCGACGTCGGCGAGCTGCGATTCCTCGATCTGCACGACTACCTCGAGCGGACATTCCGCCACGTGGCCGAATCGAAGTCGCTCAACTTCTCGATCTATCTCGATCGCAACTTGCCGCCGGCCATCTACACCGACGCCAAACGATTGCAGCAGGTCGTCAAGAACTTGCTCTCCAACGCGTTCAAGTTCACGCATGACGGAGAAGTCCGCCTGTCGATCTCGACGGTGGATAACAAATCGTTCGAGAGCGAGAGCCTTCAAAATGCGAGCACCGTGTTTGCGATCTCGGTCAGCGATACCGGCATCGGCATTCCGCCGGACAAGCAGCGGATCATCTTCGAGGCGTTCCAGCAGGCCGATGGCAGCACCAGCCGCAAGTACGGCGGCACCGGTCTGGGATTGGCGATCAGTCGCGAGATCGCCAGCTTGCTCGGCGGCGAGATTCGCCTGAAGAGCCAGCCGTCGGTCGGAAGCACGTTCACGCTGTATCTGCCGCAGGACTACGTGCCGGTCAAACCGGCTCGCAAGCCTGGACCGACGCTCTCGGAGATGGAAGCGGCGATCGCCGAAATCGAGGCCGATGAAAAGATTGTCACGGTCGAAGCTGACGAGATGGATGTGCTGGAAGTGATCGACGACCGCGATTCGATCGCTCTAGGAGGCCGCGTGCTGCTGATCGTCGACAACGATCTCAACTTCGCCCAGTTCCTGCTCGAAGCGGCCCAGTCGCGCGGCTTCAAGGGGCTGATCACCGCCTCGGGAGCCAAGGCGATCGCCCTGGCTCGCGAGTACCAGCCGCACGCGATCACGCTCGACATCAGCCTGCCGGACATCGATGGCTGGCGGGTTCTCGATCGGCTCAAGCACGATCCGCTGACGCGGCACATTCCTGTCACGGTCATCTCGACCGAAGATCAGCTCGATCGCAGCGTCAAACTCGGCGCACTCGGGTTCCTCGGCAAGCCGATTCGAACTCAGGAGATGCTGACCGAAACGCTTGATGAGCTGCGCGACTTTGTCGATCGTCCGACCCGGCAGTTGGTGCTGGTGCACCGCGACGCGACTCGGCGAGCGGAACTGGCCGAGCTGATCGAGAATGAGGAAGTGTCGGTGGCGGCCTTTGGCAGCCGGCAAGAAGCCTTGCGCTTCATGGAGGATCGCGAAGTCGATTGCGTCGTCCTCGAGGACGGCTCGTCGAAGATTTCGCTCGGTGAGTTTTT
>JBQCEI010000318.1:0-3066 GCA_051960375.1 Aureliella sp.
CCCGCGCTGACCGGCACGGGAAATGGAAAATCTTCCACTTGCACCCCATCGAAGCTATAGCGGAACTTCGGACGGCCCGCTTGGTCGAGCGAGTAACCGCGGAAGCGATAACCGAGCTCGCGAGCAGACGCGGTCGGCCACGGCGCATCGAGCGAATCCAACCGCGCGACCGGCACTGCCTTGTCGAGCTTCACCAGAAAATCGCCCAGCGGTCCTTGGAAGCCCGGCCCGCGTCCGACCCAGTGCTTCGCCGCATCAATGAAATCGTTTTTCCACAGCAATGCCAGGCTCATGCTGCCTGCATCCCAAGCGAGATTGATTCGCTCGGGATAACCCACTGCGATGCCGCGAGGACTGAGCCCTTCGATAAAGTTGCGATAGATCACCGGTCGCTCGTCGGCCGCGAGCACGATCGACTCGGCGTCCAGTCCGGTCGGCGGTTTGACCGACGAGCCCTTGGACAGATAGAGCCACATGGCGTCGATCTGCGCATCGGCGTCCCCTTCGAGCACGCTATCGAGCACCGACTTGCCCTCGGGAAAACTCAGCGGCATGCGCGTTCCGGGTCGATACTCGCTCGGAGCCAGCATGTAGCGATGGAACCAATCTTCGCGCAAGCGCTCGGTCATCGTCGCCATATCGATCGCTTGAATGCCGGGAGTCGACTTGCCGCCGAACGTGTGGCACTTGATGCAAGCCAGCCCGCTGCCGCCGACGAGCTTTCGACCGGCGGCCACCAATTCTTCTTCAGGCACGTTTTCAGCGACGCCGTGCCCCGAGCGCTCGTGCGGCGCATGCTGGTCGAGGCTCACCAGGCGTTCGCGCAAACCCTCGAGATTGCCTTTACCGAAGCCCGGCATGCGGGTGACCATGTAGGGGCGATCCTTGGCGCCGTCAGCGATGATGCGATCGATTACTTCGGGCCGCAGCTTGTCGCCCACACCGGTCAGCGGCGGCGGGACGCGGCCTTCGTTGCCCATCTCGGGCATGCGCGTGGTAAACAGCGCATCGCGGCTCGGCTCCGGACCGCCCACCGCATTGCGGCTGTGGCAGGCGTAGCAATTCTTGCTCGCCATAGCCAAGTGCACCTGCTGGGCATCGCTCAGCGGTTTTTCATCGTGCAAGTGCGCCAGCGCCGCCGCGATCGCGCGTCGCTGCACGGGGCTGAGCGCGTAATCGGGCAAGCCCGCTGGTACGCGCTGCGCCAGGCAGCCCGCTTGTCCTTTGAGCGACTGGAGAGCTGGGGCCTTCAGTGTGGGCTGAATCGCCTCTTCACCGATCGATAGCGCATGACAGTTCGCGCAGCCGGCGCGCTGGAACGTTTCGCGGCCCGCTCGGGCTAAACTTGCGACCGGCTGGAAGGTATCGGCGATCAGCGGCTTGGGCTCGGTGGCTTCGCTCGACGAAGTCACCAGCATCGACGCCGGCGCGCGTTCCATTGCCGGGCCTTCGATCTCCAGCTCGAGTTGTTCTTGGCCGGAGTTCTCGAAGTAATCGACGCGGATGCGATGCATGCCGGCCTTGAGTTCTTTGCTACCCCGGCGGAAAGAGAACGGATGGATGCCGTCGAAGCGCACCACTGCTTCATCATCGATCAGCAGCCGACTGCCGTCATCGGAACCGAGATAGAACGTGTATTTGCCGTCGGCTGGGACAGGCAGATACGCTTCGAAACGCAAACCGAAGTTGTCCTTTCGCCCGGCCAGCGACAGATCGAGTCCGCGAGCGGTGCCGGTTTTCGCTGGCTCGAGCTTGTCGAAGTCGGGCAGCGTCTGCCATGAGCCGTGATAGACCTTCACGGCGAACTGCTCGGCGCCCGGCCCGACGATGGCTTCGCCCAAAAGGTAGCAAGCGATGTCGCGAGCTTCGGCCAGCGTGCTGACCAGCTTGGGCATCGCGCCGCTGGTGCGCACGGCGTGTGGATTGATCAAAAACTGCGACAGCGAGTCGAGCGTGTACTTGGCCGTCAGATTGCCCAGCGGCACGCTGGTCGCATCAGCGATCGGCTGACCGCGCCGCGGCGCATGGCAAGCGACGCAACCGATCGAATGAAACAAATCGTCGCCACGCTGAATCGCTGCTGAGTCACCCGGACGATCGAGCAGTCGGCCGGTCGTCGCCAGCCAGCTAGCCAGCTCGGCCGCCCGCTGCGCTCGCTCGCTTGCCGGCAGATCGTGGAACAGGTCGGGCATCGTCGTGCCCGCTTTCGTTTCGTGCGGCCTGCCGACGAAAGCGACCAAGTGATCCAGGCGCACTCGGCCGCCGACTTGGCTGAGGATCGGCGCCGCTTTGGCCTTCAGCTGAACATCGTCGGTCGCATGACAAGCGGCACATCCGAGCTGGGCGATCAGCACGCGGCCGCCGAGCGCTTCATCGGTTTCGGCATTGTCGGCACTCGCCGCTGCAGCGAAGAAGCGTTCGAAGCCGACGACTTTGGGACGCAACGCTTCGCGGTCGGCATCGCGCGGCACCAGCCAAATGTTGCGAAAGCGAACCGGGTTGCCGTGGTCTTGCAAATAGATTGGTCCAGGCTCGCTGGTCTCCGGTAGTGGCGCGGCTCGCGTCGGATGCGCGACTCGCACGTCGCGCTGCACGACGACTCCATTGAGCCGCACGGTGAGTTGCGCGTCGGCGACTTTCTTGCCAGTCGCGTCGAAGCGAGCTGCGGTGAAGTCGATGTCGTAAGTCTGCCAGCTCAGCGGCGGAAAGCACATGTTAAGGTCGGGATCGCGCACTTCGTAAATCCCGCCGGCTTCGTTGTTCTTGCCTGCCAGCCCGAACGAATCGAGGATCTGCGTTTCATAGCGGCCTTGATGATAGACGCCGCTGTTGCCGCGTCCCTGACCGGATGCAGTCGGCTGGAACGGAGTCTGAAATTCCAGGTGCAGCGTGTAATCGCGAAACGTCGCTCGCGTCGTCGCGCCAGCGGCCAGCAAGCCATCTTCGGTGCGCTTCGCGCCGGACTGCCAGTGCTCGAGCGAAGCGGGCGAGCCATCGAATAGGACGATCGCGTCGCTCGGAGCGGCCGCGCCAAGCGTCGGGCTCTTGCGCTCGACGCGGTGGAGA
>JBQCEI010000319.1:0-2845 GCA_051960375.1 Aureliella sp.
TTCCCAGGCTCTGCTTGGTAACGAAATGTCTTCTAGGCTCCGCCTCGCCGCACCCACCATAAAGCTCCTCGCAAAGCATCTGGCGCCGGGCCTGAAGCCTGAAGCCTGAAGCCTGAAGCCTGAAGCCTGAAGCCTGCTCTACGCCTGTCGGGCTTCGGCAATTTGAGGTGGAGGAGTGCGGGACTGGCCGTGGCAGGGGCGCGGGAGGCGGACGGTGACTTCGGTGCCCACTCCCGGCTCGCTTTGAATCGTGATGGTGCCACCATGGGCTTCTGCGATCGCCCGACAGATGCTTAGGCCCAGCCCGGTGCCGCGCGTCGGCGTGTGCCGGCGCCTCGATCGGTCGCCTCGGTAGAAACGTTCAAACAGGCGCAGTTGCTCGTCCTTGCCGATGCCGACTCCCGTATCGCGCACGACGAGGCGTTGTCCCTCTTCGCTCGAAGCGACCTCGACCGTGACCTCGCCTGTGCCTGGGATGAACTTGATCGCGTTGTCGATCAGGTTGTTGAGCAACTGTCGCAGGTGCAAGCGGCTGCCATCGACGAAGACACCCGGCGCGATATGCGTTCGCAGGTTCACGTCGCGGCTCTCAGCGACCGCGCCGAACATGTCGCACGCCTCGCTGGTGATCTTCGACAGGTCGACGATCTCGCCGCGGCTTTCAAAGTGCGCCGATTCGGCTTCCGACAAGAGCAACAACTGGTTGACGAGCTGCTCGAGGTTGCCGCACTCCGAGACGATCAGCTCCATCAGTTCCTGGTACTCTTGGACCGAGCGTGGCGAGGAGAGCGCGAGCTCGGCCGAACTGCGGAGCGCGGCCAGCGGCGTGCGCAGCTCGTGAGCCGAATTGGCCAAAAAGTCCTGCCGCTTGATCAAGTACTCGGCGATGCGGTCGAGCAATCGGTTGAAGGCCACCGACAACTGATCGATCTCGTCCTCGGTTTTCGAGATCGGCAAACGCTCGTTCATCTGCTGCGGCCGCAGGCGATCCACCGTGCGGATCATCGCATTGAGCGGCTTGGTCGCCCGCAGCGCCAACCAGTAGCCTCCCATCGGTGCGACGACCAGCGATATGAATACGTTGAACAGCATCAACTGATCGGTGATCGCCGCCAAGTGCCGAATCGAGCGCAGCGAAGCACCGATGCGAACTCGCACCGGGCCGCTGAGCGCGTTGTGAATCGTCTTCTCGACGACTCGGTATTCGTCGACCGTCGTCGGCATGCCGTCGGGCAGGATGAACTGATCGAAGTTCGGCGGCACGTTCATCATCGACCAGTCGGGCACGTTAAACGTCTGCCAGATCAAGTGCGGTCGGTGCGAATTCCCGTTGCCGAGGCTCCCGCCGTTGCCGAAAGCGTCATTGCTGAGAGTCCCGCCGTTGCCGGCGGTGCGATTGCCTTCGCTGCCCGGGGACTCCGCGGGCTGACTGTCGCCGGTCGCGCTGGATGAAGCCGACGCGCCGGTTCGATCCTCGGCCGGGTCCATCTGGACAATTTGCACGAACCAGGCTCGCTGGATATGGCCGCGAGCCTTGCGGTCCAGTTGAGCATGCAGTCGCAGGCTGTGCGCGTCGTACACGTTGACCAGCGCCAGCGTCACCTCGGCAAAGTCATCGCGCAGGGCATCGTCCAGCTCGGTTAGCAGCGTATAGCGGACTCCTTCGCGCAAGCCCCTCAAGGCGGCCATCGAGGCGATGGACATCACCACGGCGTTCCAGAGCATCAATCGGAAGCGAAGTGACCTGAGGACGCTCTTAAGTTGAGCGTAAAACATACCCGCTGCCTCGCACGGTGTGGATCATCTGGGGATCGTCCCCCTTGTTGATCTTACTGCGAAGCCGATTGATGTGCACCTCGATGACGTTGGTCACACCTTCCCAGTCCGCCTCCCAGAGATGCTCGCAGAGCATGCGCCGCGTGACGACTTGGTCGCTGTTGCGCATCAAATACTCCAGCAGCCGGAACTCGGTCGGCGTCAGCTCGATGTCGCGGCCACCGCGCTCCACTTTGCGCGTCGTCAACTCCATCTCCAAGTCGCCCACGCGAAGCACGGTCGTCGAGCCGCGCTGGGCTCGGCGGCGGATCGCATCGAGGCGGGCGGACAGTTCGGCAAATGCAAACGGCTTGACCAGATAATCGTCCGCCCCGGCGTTCAGCCCGGTGACGCGATCGTCGATCGATCCCAGGGCAGTCAGGATCAACACCGGCACGTCGTTCTGCTCGTTGCGCAACTTCTTGAGCAAATCGAGCCCCGGCATATCGGGCAACATCAGGTCCAGCACGACCGCATCGAACGGCTCGCGGGCGGCCATCTCCAGCCCCGACAGCCCGTTGTCGCTCCACTGACAACGATCCCCCTGGTCGGTCAATCCCTTGGTATCGCCCGGCCAAGAACCGGGTCGTCCTCAATTACTAAAACGCGCACAAGATGCCTTTCGTCACTGTCGGTCCACGGCGCTCGCAAGCCGACTCCTGCTCAATTGACCGCAGGAAGCAACCGGCTCGAGCCTCGCCCAACGGGCGTTTTGACCCGCCGCCCCTCATCCAACCCCACCTCGCGGGGAAAGTCGCGGCGGATTGTCCTAAATCCTTACTATTTTTACAGCCTTCTTAGCGAAGGAAATCCCGCCGCTAGGGGCATGCGCAAAAGTCGATGCCAAGCCGCATGATCCTGCACTGGTCAGCGACTCAGGCTCGCCCCGGAGGGGCCGTCGTCAGTAGCCCGGGGCGGAAGCCCCGTGAATGCGAGAACGCGAGCATCGTCCGCCCCGGAGGGGCCGGCGTAGGCGGTGCAGCGGCGCTACGCCGGCCCCTCCGGGGCGGAAATAATTATGGGCCTGCTT
>JBQCEI010000320.1:0-4853 GCA_051960375.1 Aureliella sp.
CGTTTCCGAAACAACGCGTCACCTCGGTCGGCTCCGAGCAGCAACTGCGCGTCGTCGCTCACTACTCCGACGGCACCGAGCGGGATGTCACGGCTCTGGCACTCTACGACGGCATCGATACGGGCATCGTCAACGTCACCGGCAGCGGACTGGCCACCGCTCGCGGCCAGGGACAGTCGGCGGTGATGATCCGCTACGAAGGACAAGTCGCTACGAGCACCTTCATCGTTCCGTTTGACGATCAAGCTCAGCTGGCTCAGTGGAACGAGAGCGACAACTTCGTCGATCGCCTCGCGGCGGCCAAGTTTGCGGACCTCGGTTTGCAACCCTCCGGTGCGTGCGACGATGCGACGTTCGCTCGCCGCGCGTTCCTCGATGCGATCGGCTCGCTCCCCGAGCCGGAAGTCGTAACCGCTTTTGTCGAATCGAAAGACGCCGATAAGCGTTCGCAACTCGTCGACCGCTTGCTCGGTTTGACAGGCAATCCGGAACTCGACATCTACAACGACCGCTATGCCGCTTTCTGGACGCTACGTTGGTCGGACTTGATTCGCAACAACAGCAACTCGCTGGGCGAACAGGGCATGTGGGCCATGCACAATTGGATTCGCGAATCGTTCCGCCAAAACAAACACTTCGATCAGTTCGTCAAGGAACTGGTCACCGCCAAGGGCTCGATCTATTCCAACGGTCCAGCCAATTACTTCCGCATCCACAACGATTCCTCGGCGCTGACCGAAGCCACTTCGCAGCTCTTCATGGGTGTGCGACTCGAATGCGCCAAGTGCCACCAGCATCCCTTCGAAAGCATCAGCCAAACTGACTACTACAGCATGGCGGCATTCTTCTCGCGAGTGGCGTCGAAGAACAGCGAGGAGTTCGGACTGTTCGGCCGCGAAACGATCGTCATGGTCCGGCCGACGGGCGAAGTCTCCCATCCGCGAACCGGCAAGAAGCTCGCCCCGAGGCCGATCGGCGGTGAAGCGGCCGACGATCCGCTCGATCGCCGCATTCCATTCGCCCAGTGGCTCACCAGCCGCGACAATCCGTACTTTGCGCGCTCGGTCGTCAATCGCTACGTCGGCTTTCTGCTCGGTTCGGGACTGGTCGAACCGGTCGACGACATGCGGAGCACCAATCCGCCGAGCAACGCTGCGCTGCTCGATGCGCTGACCGAAGATTTCGTCGCGCACGACTTCGATCTGAAGCAGCTGCTGCGCACGATCATGACCTCGCGACTCTACTCGCTCAGCTCGCAGCCGACGCCCGAGAACGTCGCCGACCACCGGTTCTACAGCCACTTCAACGTCAAGCGGCTGGCGGCCGAACCGCTACTGGATGCGATCGATCATGCGACCGGAGTGCCGACGAAGTTCAGGAACCTGCCGCTGGGAACGCGAGCGATCGAATTGCCCGACGCCGAATACCCCGACTATTTCCTCAACACGTTTGCCAAGCCGCGCCGCGTGAGCGTCTGCCAGTGCGAACGAGCTCCCGATGCCAATCTGGCTCAGGCACTGCACACGATCAACGGCGATACGCTCGCCACCAAGATCGCTTCGAAGGACGGCCGCGTCGCCAAACTGTTGGCCGCGAAAAAGTCGCACGAGGACATCGTCCGCGAACTCTATCTGGCTGCGCTCTGCCGCTTCCCGTCGCCCGAAGAGCTCGAGGCGAGCCAGGAGTTTTTGAAGGAATCGAAGAGCCCGCAGGAGTGCTACCAAGACCTGCTCTGGGCCCTGATCAACTCCAAACATTTTCTGTTTGTTCATTAATCGGTAAGGCTGCCGCGATTTTTTTAACGCAGAGACGCAGAGATAAGGACGCAGAGAACGCAGGGAAAGAAGGAAAGAGATTCTCCGCGCTCTCCGCGTCCTCCGCGGTAAAAACCTGTGCCCAAAACTTTGAGACAGAAGGCAAGACCCATGCTCCTTCGCGCCGCGCTCATCGGCATCGTACTCGCATTGCCATGCCTGGACCGCTCGCTCCAAGCGCAGACGGCATACACGATGGTCATGAGCATCTCGCCGGCAGCCGCTCAGCTCGGCACGACTTCCGAGCATACGATCAACTCGCGCTACTCGATGGAAGGCGCTTACCAGGTGCTCGTTTCGGGCAGCGGCGTGCGCGGCCGAGTCGTTCCACCCAAGGAGCCGGCCAAAGGCGACAATAAAGCGAAGCCCGCTGCGAACGGTACGCTGACCGTAGAGTTCCAAGTCGATCCGGATGCCCTGCCCGGCGTGCGCGACGTGCGCATCGCCACGCCGCATGGAGTCAGCACGGTGGGGCAAATGGTGCTGGTCGCCGATCCGATCATTAATGAAAAGAGCCCCAACGATAAACCGGAAGCCGCCCAGGAGTTCGCGGTGCCGGCAACCGTATGCGGCCGCATTGAAAAAGCCGAAGACGTCGATTTCTTTCGCTTCCATGCCGACGCAGGCGCACAGCTGTGTTTCCATGTCATGTGCATGCGGTTGCAAGACCGCGTGCATGACTTGCAGCAACACGCCGATCCCATCCTGACGATTCGCGACGCCAATGGTTCGATCGTCGCTTCATCGGACAACGAGTTCAGCGCCGATCCGCTCGTTTGTCACTCCTTCGCCCGCGAAGGCGAGTACGTGATGGAAATCCGCGACGTGCGCTATCAGGGCAATCAGTACTGGGAGTACTGCGTCGAGATCAACAGCCGTCCGCTGGTCACCACCGTTTACCCGCTCGGCATCGCACCCGGGCAGGTGAGCAGTTTAGAGTTGCTCGGCTTTGCCATCCCACAGAATTCCAAAGTCGATTTCAAACCCTCTGCGGAACTTGCCATGGGCCTGCAGCCGATCGCTTTGCGAGTCGGGCCGTCGCAGCTCCAAGAACAACGGATCGTCGTCGCCGATCAGCCGATCACCGCCGAAGCTGCTGAGAAAAATGATTCGGTCGAGGCCGCTCAGAACGTTGCGGTGCCTGGCGGCATCAACGGCCGCATCGAGGCGGAAGGCGACGTCGATTGCTACCGCTTTGAAGCCAAGAAGGGAGAGCGTTACTCGTTCGAAGTCTTCGCTCGCCGGGCCGGTTCATCACTCGATCCGCATCTTCGAATCCTCGACGAGAAGGGGAACCAGCTGCAGCTGAACGACGACATGCGGCTCGGCAAGCGCAGCAACGCCGATTCGCTCGTCGAGAACTGGACAGTGCCCGCCGACGGCCGCTACATCATCGAAGTTCGTGACCTGCACCTGCGCGGCGGAGCATCCTTTGCGTACTTCATTCAAGCGACGCAGAGTCTGCCCTCTTTCGCGCTCTATGCTGACACCGATAAAACGCCGATCGCGCCCGGCACGACCGGCGTCGTGTACGTGCGAGCCGAAAAGAAGAACGGCTTCGACGGCGAGATCGAGCTGGCAGTCTCTGGCTTGCCTCCGGGCGTGAAGGCTCACTGCGGCCGCATCCTGGCCGGCAAAGCTCAAGATGGCTGCATTGTTTTTGAAGTTGCCGAGAACGTCGAGCCCGAGGTGGCCAACATTGTGATCACCGGCTCAGCAGCCAATCCGGCTGCGAAAGATGCAAGCGACGAGAAGTCCGGCAAGCTGGTTGCGACCGCTTCGATCTATCAAGAGATCTATCAGCCCGGCGGCGGCCGCGGTCACTGGCCGGTCGATTCGCACACGGTGGCCGTGACGGCGCCGAGCGATATTCGCAACGTCAAGCTGAGCACGCACGAGATCAAGCTCAAGGCTGGCCAATCGGCGACGATCGACGTCGAACTGGAAAGGGCAGAGGGGTTCGACAAGAACGTGACGCTCGAGACCACCTACTCGCACCTGAACACGATCTATGGCAATTCGCTCCCCGAAGGGGTGACGCTCGACGCGAAAGCCAGCAACACGTTGCTGACCGGTGGCGCGACCAAAGGCAAGATCGTGCTCAAAGCGGCCGCGAATGCACCCGCCGTCGAGCGTCAGCAGAGCGTCCTCATGGCCAACGTCTCGCTGAACTTCGTCATGAAGGCTACCTACGGCAGCCAGCCGATTTTTATTACCGTTGAGAAGTAGGGCTACTGCTGTTTTTTACCGCGGAGAACGCGGAGGACGCGGAGTGTACTGCAATTGTCTTGTGGCGTTGTGTGCCACTGGCCTTAGCCAGTGTCTTCACCGTTCGGAGTTAAAAGCGGACAAGAAGTACGAAGCGTTCCAAGGTCAAGACTCCCTTGATAAAAGGAGTCGCGTCTTGGACGCTGTTTGACATTGGAGAACTGAGCTGCCGGTCGCGCTTCACACTTCGAAAAAGAAGACACTGGCTCAGGCCAGTGGCACACAAAGCCACTAAAATTCGAGAAGAGCCTATTAAGCCTGCTCGCCCGCTTCGGCCCGTAGGTTGGCTTTCTCGCTTTCCGAGAGTTCGCTGACGCTCTTATCTTGCAGCGCTGCGGCCATGGCCCAGAGCAGGTTTACTGTCGCGGCGGGCTGGCGCTGTTTGACGAGCTGGTAGGCCAGCACCGGTCCCAGGCGCTCGAGGTCGGCCTTGGTATGCACGCCGATTTCGCGAAGCCAAGCGGCGCTCGAGGCACCGAGATTGCGCAAGTTCTCGATCGGCGTTCCAAGAGCTTCCTTCGACTTGGCCGACATGACATCGGCAAACAGCGATTCGAGCTCGCGCAGGTGCTCGCCGGTAGCCGTGTGAATAATGACCGCCTGATTGCGATCCGACGCCTGCACATCGCGCACACCAAACCCATACCCCTTCAATCGCTTCCGGACCTGCGAGGCGCTCAGGTTGACGTAGAGCGCGTGCGTTGATTCTCTGCCCATCGCGAAACCCATTGCTGACGTAGGTTTTCTTGGTGTCTTCGTGTCTTGGTGGTT
>JBQCEI010000321.1:0-4457 GCA_051960375.1 Aureliella sp.
CGCCGATCATCACCGGCAGCGACTGCGAAGGCGCCGGCCAGATGTTCCGCGTGACCACGCTGCCGCTGGACAAGCTGCCGCTCAAAGATGGCAAGGTCGATTTCGAAAAAGACTTCTTCGGCAAGTCGGCTTATCTGACCGTGTCGGGACAGCTCGAGGGGGAGATCTACGCGACGGCGCTTGGCAAGGTCTACACCTTCGGACCGACCTTCCGCGCCGAGAACAGCAACACGAGCCGGCACTTGGCTGAGTTCTGGATGATCGAGCCGGAAGCCGCTTTCTTCGAACTGGCCGACAACATGGCCCTTGCCGAGCGGTTCATTCAGCGGCTGCTGGGCGACGTGCTGTCGAAGTCGGCCGAGGACATGGCCTTCTTCGATGAACGCGTTCAGCCGGGCCTGCGCGAGAGCCTCGCAGCGGTGATGAACAAGCCGTTCGAACATTTGACCTACACCGAAGCGATCGACATCTTGGCTCGCTCGGGCGAGAAGTTCGAATATCCCTGCACTTGGGGCTCGGACTTGCAAGCCGAGCACGAACGCTACCTGACCGAGAAGCACATCAACGGGCCTCTGGTTCTGTACAACTATCCGCGGAGCATCAAACCGTTCTACATGCGGTGTAACGATGACGAGCGCACGGTGGCGGCGATGGACGTGCTCGTGCCGGGCGTCGGCGAGATCATCGGTGGCAGCCAGCGCGAAGAGCGGCTCGACGTGCTGCTGGCTCGCATGGCCGAGATGGATTTGAAGGAAGAGGATTACTGGTGGTACATCGATCTGCGGCGCTTCGGCACCGTGCCCCACAGCGGCTTCGGGCTAGGCCTGGAGCGCGTCGTTCAGTGGGTGACCGGCATGGCCAACATCCGCGACTGCATCCCCTTCCCCCGCACGCCTGGCTCGGCTGAGTTTTGATCGTCTCATGCCCGTTTTTAACGCAGAGACGCGGAGAGATCGCAGAGGTCGCTGAGATCTCTGCGCTCCCTGCTCTCTCTGCGTCTCTGCGTTAAAAAATGAATCTGAAAACCTAGGAAACGACCTATGATCGAACTCGGTTTTGCAACGGCCATTCTGCCCGAACTAAGCCTTGAAGAAGTGCTGGAGTTTGCTAGCCAGACCGGTTACCAGTGCATTGAGGTTATGTGCTGGCCGGTCAGCCGGGCCGAGCGTCGCTATGCGGGCGTGACGCACATCGACGTCACCAAGCTCGACGAAAGCGAAGTCTCGCGGATCGCCAATCTCGTCAGTTCGACCGGCGTGAATATCAGCGCTTTGGGATACTATCCGAATTGTCTTTCGCCCAATCGCGAAGAGGCTTCGGCAGCGGTCGAGCACTTGCAGCGCGTCATCGCCGCCGCGCCGCGGCTGGGACTGAAGCGCGTCACGACGTTCATCGGCCGCGACTGGACTCAAAGCGTCGAAGACAACTGGCCGCGCTTGCTCGAAACTTGGCGGCCGATCGTGGCCCAAGCCGAACAGGCCGGCGTGCAGATCGGCATCGAGAACTGTCCGATGCTCTTCACCAAAGATGAATGGCCCGGCGGCAAGAACATCGCCACGTCGCCAGCGATCTGGCGACGCTTGTTCGAAGACTTAGGGAGTGCTCACCTCGGGCTCAACTACGATCCGTCGCACATGGTGTGGCAGCAGATGGACTACCTGGCGCCGATGCGTAACTTCGCCGATCGGCTGTTCCACATCCATTGCAAGGACGTGCGGATCGATCGCCATCGGCTCGACGAACTCGGCATCCAGGCGCATCCGGCCTTGTACCACACGCCGAAGTTGCCCGGGCTGGGCGATATCGACTGGGGCAAGTTCTTCTCCGTGCTGCTCGATGTCGGCTATCGCGGACCGGCCTGCGTCGAGGTGGAAGACCGCGCCTACGAGAAGACGCTCGAAGACCGCAAAGACTCGCTCCGCCAGAGCTATCGCTATCTGAAGAACTTCATTCCCTAAATTGGTTTCGGGTCACTCGTTCCCAGGCTCTGCCTGGGAACGCACTGCTCGCGAGGCTCTGCCTCGCTTGGGGCAGCCACAGAGGTCAGGCTACATGGCGGGGGCTGGGGAGGCGGAGCCTCCAAGACATTGCGTTCCCAGGCAGAGCCTGGGCACGAGTAAAAGATAAAGTGAGTTGCAAATGACCATAACCTACGAACAGTACGCGAAGATGATCGATCATTCGCTGCTGACACCTAACCTGACGGCTCAGCAGCTCGAGCAGGGCTGCGAGCTGGCGCTTGCCTATAACGTGGCCAGCGTGTGCATCATGCCGTACTACCTTCGCCGCTGTGCTGAGTTGCTAGCCGGTTCGACGGTTCAGCCGAGCACGACGATCGGCTTTCCCCACGGCGGGCACACCACGCACATCAAGCGGCTCGAAGCCGAGCGAGCGATCGAGAACGGCTGCCGGGAACTCGACATGGTGGTCAACATCAGCCAAGTCGTCAGCGAGAATTGGACGTATGTGACCGACGACATCCGCGCGGTCGTCGAAGCGGCTCATGCGGCCGCACGGAAAGTGAAAGTCATTTTTGAAAACTGTTATCTCAACGATAAACAGAAGGTCCGCTTGTGCCAGATTTGCACCGATCTGGAGGTCGATTGGGTCAAGACGAGCACCGGCTATGGCACTGGCGGAGCGACCATGGACGACTTGCAGTTGATGTTGGCCAACGTCGGACCGCGCGTGCAGGTGAAGGCGGCTGGTGGCGTGCGCGATTTCGAGACGCTCGAAGAAGTCCGCAAGCTCGGCGTCACGCGGTGCGGAGCCAGCCGCACGCGTGAGATGCTCGACGCCGCCCGAGCGCATTTGGGTTTGCCGGCGATCGCGTTTCATCAAAGCGGTGGGGCGCCGGGCGGATATTAGCGCTCGATTTTTTACCGCGGAGATTGCCTTGCCGTTTGTGTGCCACTGGCCTTAGCCAGTGTCTTCCCTCTCGAAGTTAAAAGCGGACAAGAAGACTACCCGCTCCAAAGCCAATGAGCCCTTGATAATCGGAGTCGTGCTTTGGACGCTGCTTGACATTGGCAAACCCAATCTCCCCGTCGCGATTCACACTTCGAAAAGGAAGAAACTGGCTAAGGCCAGTGGCACACAAAGCCACTAGAATTCGAGAAGAGGCAATAAAAAAGGCTCGGCAATTTTGCCGAGCCTTGTTGCGTTTGGGGAGTTGGGCGTCGAACGCCCGACGGATTACTGGGCGTAGTCCGCTTCCTTGAGGATGTACTGAACGTTCGGCACGTCGCTGGCACGCGTGTGAGGCGTCAGCAGTGCTTGATAGACATGGTAGTCGATTCCTTCGCTCATCGCTGAAACGCTACCGCCGAGCATGGCTACGTTGACGACGCTGGGGTGGCCCGAAGAAGGCCGGGCCGATTCCATGGTGCCTGCGGCGGCCGTCAGCTTATCCCCGTTGATCTTGTTCACTGTCTGGACCGGATCGGGATCGGGACGCGTGCTAGGATACTTGGTGAAGCCGCTGTCGAGCCGATACAGCCATACCATGCCATGATGGAAGCGGGTATTGTCGGAGCTGGTGTCAACGTAGCCCCACTGGTCGGCTTGCAGGTTTTCCGAAAAGGCGATCGTCTGGGTCAGACCGTCTTTGATCGTGTCGGACTTGGTCGCCTGAGCGCCTGCACCAAAGACCGAAGTTGCCGTACCACCGACCATGATGCTGCCGGGCAGGCGGTTGGTGAACACGGTGTTTTGCGAGCGCTGCGAGCGGGTCGAGTTAAGCGTGGGGCTGCTGGTGCTATAGCCGGGCAAGCTGCCGACGTTGGTGCCGTACGGAGCAAAGCCGGCGTTGCAGACGAAGCTGTTCTGCGCCTGGGTCTCCGTGCTCAAGCTGTCGCTGGCACAGCGGAACAAGGCGATCGTCGGATAGTAAGCGGGGGTGCTGGTCGTCCAGGCAAGCGTCGTTCCCGGATCTTGCCAAGCGTCGTAGAGCGGCTCTTGCTCGATGTAGGGCAACAAGGCGACGGCCCAGGTGCCGACCTTGACATTGTGGGCGGTCGGCTCTTCGCCGAACGCTTCCATGTAACCGGGGTAACGCTTCTTGGCGATTTCGAATTGCTGATTGGCGGAAGCCAGCTGACCGAGGCGTGCAGCGCACTCGGTACGCCGCGCCGCTTCACGCGCCATTTGAACTGCCGGCAGGAGGAGTCCCACCAAGATGCCAATGATGGCGATGACGACGAGCAGTTCCACCAGCGTAAAGCCGTGGCGCAAGGAGTGACGCATGGAATTCCCCTTTTTCAGTGATCGATAAGTTGCGAGGCAAGTTAAGCGAAGTTAATGCAATAGTCCGGTGAGGAGGCTTGACAAGATCTCCAGCGTTTCATTGTTGCACCCCTGCGCCATGGAGTCCAGTATTGGAGCTTGCATTTTCGCTACATCCCCGGCAAGGGAACTTCCAACCGCAAAAATCCCTTTCTTTTAAGGAACTGTCACCG
>JBQCEI010000322.1:0-2483 GCA_051960375.1 Aureliella sp.
GCTCAATGGAACGGTGATTTCTTGAGCGAGTCGCAAGTTCTGCGACGGTGCCAGAGGGGCAGACGCTTGCGACTGATTGGCTGCATGGAGTTCGGCCAGCAGACCATCGACCAAGCCGCTCGCCTCAACGCCGTGAGCTTCGATGTGCTGCAAATGTTTTCGGAGCACGTCGACCGTCGCGAACAGCAGATTGATCAGCGCGGGAGTCAGCTGCATCTCGCCGCTTCGCAGCTTGTCCAACAAATTTTCAGCTGCGTGAGCCACCATCTCGAGCTGCGCGTAAGCCAAGAAGCCCGCGCTCCCTTTGATGGTATGGATGTTGCGAAAGATCCCGTTGAGCAGTTCGGTGCTCGACGGCTCGCGCTCCAGGTTCACTAAATCGCGGTCGATCTGTTCCAGTCCATCGCAGCTTTCGATGATGAACGCTCGAATAGCCTCGCGGCTGGCGCCCGAGCAAGGTTCGATAGGATTAGCGGTTGCGTGGCTACGGCCGATCGCAGGCTGTGACGCTAACCAGGCTTGCGCTTCGTGCGAGATGGCGGTTGGCAACTCGAGTGCCGGTGCCTTATGGTTCTCACTTGCCGACGCATCGGCCAGCAGCAGTTCGAGCGCGGCGATATGATGCGAGACATCCTCCGCATTGGAGCTCTCGATCGCCGACAATAGGCCTTTGAGCTTATCGGTAGCGGCGAGCAGGGTGCTCACCACTGTGCTGGTCGGGCGAATTTCCAAGTTGCGTAGGCGATTGAGCACTTCTTCTTCGCGGTGCGCCAGCGACTCGAGCGTCGTCAGGCCCAGGAACCCGGCGGCCCCTTTGATCGAATGCACAGCTCGGAAAACGTTGTTGACCAGCGCCGTATCCACTTCGTCGGGATTGGCTTCCAGCGACAGGAGTTGCGACTCCACGTTCTCCAGATGTTCTTGCGATTCGACAACGAACTCAGCAAGCAGTTCTATGTCTTCGATGGTCATCGCGGGACTTCCTCGTCATCGGGGCGTTGGATCTCAGTCGGTCGGAAGCATCGGCAGAGCAAGAAATGCCGGGCTCAGTGCAGACCGCGAGCGCTCACACTCGGGCGGAATGCAAAAGAGGCTGCCGCATGTCAGCGGCGCTGCGAGAGGCCGGTAAAGCTTGCCTGAGATATATGCCCTACGTTACCGGCGCGGTCAAAGAACGCTTTTCCGCAGAGCATCTACGTAGATTCTTTAGATGGGCGGAAATTCGATGCCGGCAACCTTGCCGCGCGGTTACTCGGCAATTTGTTGCAAACTTTGCTGAAGGCCCGAAACGATCGAACCCGAGTCCGAGCCCAGGGCGAGGAAGCGAAAACCCATTTGTTTATGCTGAGCGACCAGCTGCGGCCGCGAAAGGATCCCGGGCGATTTGCCATGCCGCTGACATGCAGCGATCACGCGCTCGAGAGCTTCGATGAAGTGCGGCTGAGTGAAGTCGCCCGCGCAGCCCAGGCTCACCGACAGATCGAGCGGACCGACAAACAACACGTCGACGCCCTCGACCTCGGCGATCTCTTCGGCCGCTTCAACCGCCGAGGCAGTTTCGATCTGGGCGACGACCAAACTATGTTCGTTGGCTTGCTGAAAATACTCGCCCCATTTGCGACCATATTCGGTCGCGCGAATGATACCGGCAACGCCCCGCGTTCCCTGCGGCGGATACTTGATGTACTGGACCGCTCGCCGAGCGTCGTCGGCGGAATTGACAAACGGGAACATGATCCCCGCGGCGCCGCTGTCCATGACGAACTTCACCGTGTCGGCATCGACGCTCGGAATCCGAACCACTGGAGCCGCGCTGGCGCCGCGACAGGCCAGCAACATGTTCCGCAGATCGGCCAGCGCCCCATTGCCATGCTCCAAATCAATCAGCAACCAATCGAATCCAAGACTGGCCGCGATCTCAACTGAAGCTGCCGAACCGAGATTCAAGAAAGTACCAGCCAACAGTTCGCCGGCCAGACGATCGCGATCGATCCATTGCATTGGCATTCGCTCTCATTCACGTCGGTGCAGATGGGGCATGGGGGAGATGCGGCAGGGTGCTAAGGCGGATATTTTAGCGGGATGCGAGGGGGAGGTGTTGCACAGCGCTGCTATGTTGCGGTTTGTTGGTTTTGCGACCTGAAGGGTCGCCTATGTCAGCCCAGGGCAAGGAGGCTTTAGCCGACGCAGCCCTGGGTAACGCCCAAGCAGAATGTCGGCCCTGACAGGGCCGTTCATTCCTACTGCGGCGTATCATACCGTGCTCGCTCCTTGCCAGACGGCCGGCTTCCAATGAGCGGCCCTGACAGGGCCGGATGGTACTGCGCGTAACTTACCCAGGGCTGCGTCGGCCTGACGGCCTCCTTGCCCTGGGCTGACATAGGGAGCCACAACCGATGTTGTAAAAAGCTCTCTGATGTTTCAGGTTGTTTGTTCCCGAGATTTTATGGCCAACGCATCTAGGCGTCGCCGGTAGGAGCGTC
>JBQCEI010000323.1:0-2936 GCA_051960375.1 Aureliella sp.
AGCGCACCGCGGCGATGGCAGAAGAAAGGATCCAGACGCTGCGGCTGATTGCCAAGGAAGTCGTGCATTTCAAAATCAGGTCGCTTGCAGCTCTGAACGAAGCCGCGTCGCAAACGCTGGAAGGGGATCGCATGAGCTTGATGGGTCATGTCAAGCCGCTCGAGGTGAAAGATGACCTGTGCAAGCTCGACTGCCGCGTGGCCTTTTCGTATATCATCGGCGAGGGCTTCGCTCACAGCACCGAGAGTCACGGTAATCACACCATCCATCTCGGACGATGGAGCGAAGTTGCTCGATCCAGCGGCAAGTCGACCGACAAAAACGGACGCATGCTCTACAGCTACGAGCAACTCATGAGGTTGCGTGTGCGCGAAGCGACCGAAGAAGACCTGGAGATGCCGGAGATTCCCAAGGACTTCCACTTTGAGTTCCTCAAGAAACACAAGTTGTTGGTTCCCAGCGGCGGCAAGCTCACTGCGCAGTAAACGGCCTCTAACGTCTTCGCTCAGCGCCCTCTGTGCCTCTGTGTTCTGTCTTTCCGATTTAAGAGAAAAACACAGAGACACCGAGGGGCGCAGAGTGGATCATTGTGCTAGGTCTTCTTCCTTGAAAACGTAGGTTCGATCGGGCACGTCGCTGGCGCGCGTATTGGGTGTCAGCAGGGCTTGGTAGACGACGTAGTCGATCTCTTCGCTCATGGCCGAGACGCTGCCGCCCAACATGGCTACGTTGACAACGCCGGGGTGCATGGAAGAGGGCCGAGCCGATTCTTGGTCGACTGCTCGAACCTTCAAGCGATTGCCGTTGATCTTGTTCGTCTCTTTCACCGGCTTCAAGCCAGGGAGGCTCGGCTCAGCCCGGTAGAGCCACACCATGCCGGTGTGCACGCGCGGCGAAGCGATCCGGTCCAAATCGTCGCCGGCGTAAACCACGTCTCCGATGGCCGTCGTCGTCCAGCTCCCCGGCTTGCCGACATATCCCCAGCTGTCGGCTTGCAGGTTTTCGCTGAAGGCGATCGTCTGGGTGAGCCCGTCTCGGATGTCGCTGGACCGCGTCGGCTCGCTTGCTCGTGAACCGAGGACAGCCATTGGAAATCCTCCGGTGTAGCAGCTCTGCACCGTAGCGGGCAGTTGGTTGGAGAAAACGCCGTTGGTCGGATCGGTGCTCCGCCGGGCGATCTCTTGCGGCGTCATGCCCGTGTAACTGGGCGGCAAAGCATCGGGAAAGAATCCTGCGTTGCAGACGTAACTATTGGGCCCGAGTTTTTCCGTCGGGGCCTTGTCGAGTGAGCAGCGTAACAGAGCGATATCGGGGTAGAACTCGCTATTGACTGCAGTCAATCCGCCCGCGCGATTCCAAGCGACCGTCGTGCTGGGATCCTGCCACGCGTCGTATAACGGTTCCTGCTCGATGTACGGCAACAGCACGACTGCCCACGTCCCAATTTTGCACTCGCCCCCGGGCTCAAAGCCAAACGCTTCCAGGTAGCCCGGGTACCGCTTTTTGGCAATCTCGAACTGCTGAGTCGCACTGGCCAGCTGGCCGAGTCTGGCGGCACATTCGCTGCGCCGCGCCGGTGTTCTTGCCATTTGCACCGCCGGCGCCAAAAAAGCGATCGCGACTACCAAAACCGCTATCAGCGCCAAAATGTCGATCGGTCTTAAGCGGTAGCCGTTCCCAGCCATCGTTGGTTCCCCCAGGGTAAGAAGTGTGATGGAAGCGCGGGGCGAAAGAACGCTGTGACAAGGAGGCCAGCTGCGTCGATGCGCAGCGCCTGGCCGGTGCAAGTCATCTTACCACGTCTCGCCGCAATCGCATTGCTTTCATATCGAAGAGCGTCTGAGGCGCAGTGTTTAAAAAATCAGTCTTTAAAGCACGCATCGCGGCTCGGTTGGCGTGCAAGGTGCACGGACCCTAAGGCTATCGCCGCTGGCAGCGATTCGCACTCGACGCGCGGGCCGAGCCGTCCGCCCAGCGGCGTCTCGCCATGCGAACTCCGAACTACTGACGCTGTTTCTTTGATATTGCACAAGGAGCCTCCGATGCGCATCGTTACTCTCTTTCTAGCCACGTCGCTGACGTTGGCATCGCTCGGTTGCGAGAACAAGAAGACCACTACGACTCCGGCGACGACCCCAGAAACAACGACACCGACGACTACGCCGCATACTACGACGCCGGAAACCCCGAGCACTGCGACTCCTCCGGCGACGAGCGTTACGCCGCCCACACCGAACGAATCGACCACTTCTAGCTCGAGCGATGCATCTAGCGCTGCCGGTGATAAAGGTGCGGTCGACAGCAGCGGCGCGGTGCGCGAAGTTGAACCGAAGCCGTCCGAGAAATAGGTCCGGCCTACAGCGCGCGTGCTGAACGATTGCCGGCGCTCAAGCCCGTGTGCTGCTGTGCATCAGGCGAGCGCGCGGGCGAGGTCAGGCGCCCCGTTTTGCGCCTGAGCGAAATCGCGGGGCCGCGCTGCGACCACCGGGCCATATCCATTGCGGCGGTGGCTTCTGCGCCACCAAGGCGTGCGAGCGGTCGCGCGATTGCTCGCCGCGCAGCTCGAAGGCATTTGCCGCGCTCAGCCGAATTCTTTGCTTGCACTTCAGGGAGAAAACTATGACGAATCGAAAACCTTGGTTAGCCGCCTTGCTCGGCGGCGCATGCTCATTCCTGCTCCTCACGCCACAGGCCGGCGCCCAACAGCGTCAGGCGGCTCGAGTGCCGCAGACGGGCCAAGCCGCAGCCGCTGAAACGCTGCAGCTGCCACCGGGCCAGCCGATCGTAACCGTCACCGTCCAAGCGCCGGGCGAAGTCCGCGTCGGTCAGTCGTTTGACTATCAGATCCGCGTCCAGAACAACTCGCAGAACATCGCCGTCCACGATCTGGTCATCGCCCAGCAGACCGGCGAAGGCTTCGAGATCGAATCCTCCGA
>JBQCEI010000324.1:0-2043 GCA_051960375.1 Aureliella sp.
GCTTTCCAATCGCTGCTTTGCCTGCCACGGGCCCGATGCCGATCAGCGGCAGGCGGGGTTTCGGCTCGATCAAGGGGAATCGGCCTACCAGCCAGCCGACTCGGGCAAGCCGCCGATCGTCCCTGAGCATCCCGAGCAGAGCGAACTGCTGCGGCGGTTGACGACCGATGATGCCGACGAACGCATGCCGCCGGCCGACTTCGGCAAACCGCTCGACGCGCACGAAATCGAACTGGTCAAGAGTTGGATCGCCGCCGGCGCGCCGCCGCTGAAACACTGGTCGTTCATGCCGCCGGCGCGTCCGACTCCTCCTGAAGTTGCCCGCCGCGAAGAAATCGAAAACTTCGATGCATGGCTGGCTAGTCCGATCGATCGCTTCGTACTGGCCAAGCAGCTCGATCACGGGCTGCGTCCTTCGCGCCCCGCCAGTCGCGATGTGCTGCTGCGTCGGCTCGCGCTCGACTTGACCGGCCTGCCTCCATCGCCTGAGATGCTCAAGTCGTTCGTGGCCGACGCGCGTCCCGACGCGCTCGAGCGGGCCGTCGATCGCTTGCTGGCTTCGCCCGAGTACGGCGAGCACTGGGCGCGCAAGTGGCTCGACCTGGCCCGCTACGCCGACTCAGCCGGTTACGCCGACGATCCGCCGCGAACGATTTGGGCCTATCGCGACTGGGTCGTCCGAGCCATCAACGCCGACATGCCACTGGACGAATTTACGACGGCGCAACTCGCCGGTGATCTGCTGCCCAATCCCACCGAAGACGACCTGGTCGCCACCGCCTTCCATCGCAACACGCTGACCAACAACGAAGGGGGCACCAACGACGAAGAGTTCCGCAACGTGGCGATCGTCGACCGCGTCAACACGACGATGGCGGTCTGGATGGGCGTGACGTTCAACTGCGCTCAGTGCCACACGCACAAATACGATCCGTTCACGCAGGAAGAATATTTCAAGATCTTCGCCGTCTTCAATCAGTCGCAGGATGCCGACCGCCGCGACGAAAGCCCCGTCGTCGAGCTGTACACGGCCGAGCAGCGCGAGCAGCGCAAAGCATGGCAAGCCCGCATCGAAGAACTCCGCAAACAATTGCAGAGCCCAACGGACACAGTGCGAGAAGAATTTACCACCTGGTCGGCCAGCGCTGCCTCACCGCAGTGGCTCACGCTCCAGCCGCAAACGTTTAAAGCCAAGACGAGCGCCGATGCAAAGTTCGACGAATCGGGTCGCGTGCTCGTCCAGTTGCAGCAAGACAAAATCGCCGCCGATACCTACTCGCTCGAACTGGCGCTGCCGACCGATTCGGCCAAGCGGCCTGTTCAGGCCATCGGCATCCGAACCGTTCCCGATGCCAGTCTGCCCGGCGGAGGAGCTGGCCGAGGCGGCGGCAACTTTGTGCTGACCGATGTTCGAGCGACGGTGCAGCCCGAAGCCTCGCAAGCTAAGAGAGCCCGCTGGGTTCGTCTGGAACTGCCAGGCGAGAACCGCATTTTGTCGCTGGCCGAAGTGCAAGTCTTTTCGGGCACGACCAATCTCGCCCTCAAACGCAAAGCGACGCAGAGCAGCACCGACTATGCAGGCGATGCGGCCCGCGCGATCGACGGCAATACCAACGGCCTGTACGAGAAGAACTCGACGACGCACACGGCGAGCAGCGACAATCCTTGGTGGGAAGTGGACTTGGGTTCCAGCCAGCCGATCGACAAAGTGGTCGTCTGGAATCGCACCGATCCATCGATCCACACGCGGCTGAACGGCGTGCAAGTTTTGCTGCTCGATGAAGATCGCCAACCGGTCTTCACCGAGACGATTGCCAAGGCGCCGCGCGGGAGCCGCGAAATCGACGTCAGCGGCGCGACGCCCGTCAAATTTGCGGCTGCGTATGCCGATTACGAACAGCCGGGATTCACAGCCGCGGAAGCCATCGACGGCGACAAAGCTAGCGGCTGGGCAGTCGGCGGCCAGACCGATCGCAGTCACTTCCTCACCTTGATTCCCGCGGCGCCGATCGATGGTGCGCAGCCGGGCAAGCTTCGGCTGGA
>JBQCEI010000325.1:0-2514 GCA_051960375.1 Aureliella sp.
GCTACGGCATTCAGAAACGGCGGTTGCCCCGAAGGCCCGCCCACAGCCGGCGTGCGAAACAAGCGGCTCAGCCGACAATCGCGAACACCTCCCGCCAATCGCTCCTGCAGCTGAATCGCCGCGTGCTGAAGCGTCTCCGCCGGTCGCCCGAGGTTAGCTCCAAAACTGATCAGGCAGGAGGACATGGGGCTGAAGGCTAAAGGCTAAAGGCTAAAGGCTAAAGGCTGAAGGCTGAAGGCTGAAGGCTGAAGGCTGAAGGCTGAAGGCGTCAAAGCGTTCCGAGCCCTGCCGGGCTGGGCTAAGGAATGTCGGGCCTTTGGCCCTGAAGCCTGAAGCCTGAAGCCTGAAGCCTGAAGCCTGAAGCCTGAAGCCTGAAGCCTGAAGCCTGAAGCCTGACGCCTGACGCCTGACGCCTTCCTCTCACTCTCCGCCCAGTTCGCGCGAGCGTTCGGTCGCAGCGGCTACCGCTTCGATGAAGCCGCTGCGGACGCCGGCGGCTTCGAGGGCGCGCAGGCCGGCGATCGTCGTGCCGCCGGGGCTGGTGACTTGATCGCGGAGTTGGCCGGGGTGCAGGCCGGTTTGCAGAACCATCTGAGCGGCGCCCAAGACCGTTTGAGCGGCCAAGCGCGTCGCGAGCTCGCGCGGCAGCCCTTGAGCCACGCCGCCGTCGCTCAGGGCGTCGATCATCAGGTACACGTAGGCCGGTCCCGAGCCCGACAGGCCGGTGACCGCGTGCATCAATGCATCGGGTACGCGGACGCTCAATCCCACCGCCGACATCAGCCGCTCGACGAACGTGACATCTTCTTCGCTGGCGCCGGCGCCAGCCGAAATGCCGGAGGCGCCGGCGCTGACCTGGGCCGGCGTGTTGGGCATCACGCGGACGACGCGCTGGCTGCCGAGCAGCGTTTCGAGGCTCGCCAGCGAGAATCCCGCCGCAATTGAGATCACCAGATGTTCTTTGCAGCCTTCAGCTCGCAGCGACTGGCACACTGCCGCCAGCACCTGCGGCTTGACCGACAAGACGATGCGGGTGGTCAGCGGCAGCGCGTCGACGGCGGAAGCGACGATGCGGGCCGAGGGAAACCGCTCAGCCAGTTTCTCTCGCTGCGAAGCGACTGGTTCTGCGAAGGCCAACGCGCGTTCATGCAGCAAGCCCGCTGACACCGCCCCTGAGGCCAGCGCGGTGGCCATCTGGCCGCCACCGATGAATGCCAAGTCGAATTTCATCTAGCAGTCGTTTCTAAGAGTGAGTTGAGCAGCCTCCAGGTGCGCTCGGTAGCGCCCTGATGCGACCGGATCAAGTTTACTGCGCGATCGCTTCGCGCGTTGCCCGCAGCAGAGTCGCAGAGCTGATCGTCGAGCCAGCTCTCGAGCGCGTCCAGCGTGGGCAGCTCCCAGGCCGCTTCATTTTCGAGCAAGGCGCGCACGACTTGACGGAAATTCCAAGTATTGGGGCCGAAGGCCACCTTCGCGCCGTAGGCAGCCGGCTCGAGCATGTTTTGTCCGCCGCGCGAGCCGAAGCTGCCGCCGACCAAAGCCAACTCCGCCAGCCCCCACCACCACTTCAGTTCGCCCACCGAGTCGACCAGCAACACTTGCCAATCGCCCTGTGGACGAGCCGGGTCGAGCTGGCTGCGACGCGCGACGCGCAGGCCGCTGCCGGCCAGCGTTCGATGAACTTCGTCGAAGCGTTCGGGATGGCGTGGGACAACGATCAACTTGAGATGCGGATGCGACGGCAATAGTCGCTTCACCGCCTCGACCGCTGCCAGTTCTTCGGGATCTTGCGTGCTGCCGGCCACGAACACGCGATCGGTGGCCTTCAGTCCCACCAGCATTGCGCGGCGGCGAACCTCGGCGTGGTTGCGGTCCATGTTGACGTTGTCGAATTTCAGCGAGCCGGCCGCATGCACGCGCTCCGCCGGCACTCCCAGGCGGCGAAAACGCTCCGCGCTGGTCTCATCCTGCGCGGCAACCAGGGCCAACCGGGCAAAGGTCGCTTCGAGCAATCGCTGGCAATGCTGGTAGCGTTTGAAGCTGCGATCGCTCAGGCGTCCATTGACCACGGCCACCGGAATCGAATGCTCGGCGGCGACCCCGATCAAGTGCGGCCAAATCTCCAGTTCGCCCAAGACGATCATCGCCGGATTGAGACGCT
Source organism: Aureliella sp. (assembly GCA_051960375.1). GTDB lineage: Bacteria > Planctomycetota > Planctomycetia > Pirellulales > Pirellulaceae > Aureliella. Next base: position 2,162 of record JBQCEI010000325.1, read on the forward strand.
GAATCGCTCGCCTTACGGCCCAAGTAAAGTCGAGCGGACAGTAGAAGGCCGGGATGTCCGCAAGCGACGTCTTGGCAACTTGTATCCCGGTTTGCGTCGTGGTCGAGAGGACGACCGACCGTCCGTTGGGACCGACCTGCTCGGCGCTAAAGCGTTCCACGAGCGGACGCAGGAGCTGCACCTCACCGAGGCTGACGCCGTGCAGCCAGACGGTTTGTTTGCCGACAGAGACGGTCGGCACGCGACCCAGCAGACGCTCTGACCATCCTTCGCGGTAGCGTCCCGTGCGCACCGCTCGCCATACCAGCCATGGACTCACGGCAGCCAGAGCCGATGCATACCCGACGTTCAAA
>JBQCEI010000326.1:0-5713 GCA_051960375.1 Aureliella sp.
ACGAGCGCGACCTCATGACCGAAGAACTGCGGTTCATCGGCCACACCGACTGGCGCGGCGTCATTCGCATCGAGCGTCCCGAGCAGTTGGGCGGAGTGCTGCCTGAGGCCGAGCGGCTCAAGCGCGTGGCCGCTCGCAAAGCCGCCGCCGAAGCGGCCGCTCTCGCTGCCGAGGCGCGAACCAAGAAGGCCAAGCCCAGCAAGACGGACGAGGCAGAAGAGGACAAGCGGGGCCCCTCGAGCGACGAAGCCGAGAGCTCGCCGAAGCTCAGCGAGCCGGTCCCCGGCGCCGAAGCTTCCGCAAGCGCGGCCAGCGCTCCGAGTGCTCCTAGCGCTGCAGAGCCCGCTGCTGTAGAGAGCGATCCCGCTGCTGGCAGCGTGCCGCTGCGTCAACCGCTGGTGCTGCTGTATGTCAAAAGCGGCGACACGGTCATGGCTCGCTTGCCGCTAGTGCCGGGACTGAATGAAGTCGATATGGCCGACTTGCCAAGCGATGCGCGGCGGCTGGAGGCCGAGGCGATGCTGCGCGGTTTCCAGGGAGAGATCCTGGATTTGATCGCCAAGCGGGCGTTGCTGTCGGCTCGCGTTTCGCGATTGCTATCGGATAAGGAGTTCAGCAAGGCGCAGGAAGTGATCGGCGAAGTGCGACGTTTGCCCGACTACAAAACGCTTAGTGACGAACTCGACGGCATGCAGCGTCGGTTGCTCGACGAGAGCGAAGAGCCGATTCCGATGGTCGCCAAGTCCCGGATCGACCGCATGACGCAGACGACCCGCGACATGCTGCAGAAGTATCTCGAAAACGATTTGGTCCAGAAGCTGACCCGCGATATGGAGAAGGCGAAGGTCGCGGCCGCTGAGGAGGAAAAGGCCGCTGCGAAGGCGGCCGCTGAGGAGGAAAAAGCAGCCGCTGCGAAGGCGGCCGAGAAACCGAAGGATGACAAGGCAGCGAAAGATTCTTCCGGCACGCGAGCTGCTGAATAGTATTGTTGAATAGTTTTGCCGCGGAGACGCGGAGAGCGCGGGGGGGGAAGACGCAGAGAAATAGGTCGTAGTCCTCCGCGGTAGAAAATAAACCCCGACCGCGGGAACTGTGATGACCACCGAGACGTTGCATGTACACAGCCTGGCGGCCAAGTCGCTTGAGCGCCTGTTGCCTAGGCTCGATGAGCGCTTTGCCGACCAGACCGAACCGGGCCAGTGGGAAGCGTTTACGCGCCGGCTGCGAAAGAATTTTCCGCGACTCTTCGAGCGCTTCTTTCAGCTCTACTCGCGGAACTACGACTTTTACTACCACCTCGAGAGCGTGCTCTCGACGCTCAGCCGCAGTTGGATTGAGCGCGAAGGTGAGCTTAAGGCGCTCGATGCCTTGCGCGAGATGCATCCCGAGTGGTACCAATCGCAGCGGATGGTCGGTGCCACCTGTTACGTCGATCTGTTCGCCGGCAACTTGAACGGCGTACGCGAGCGGATTCCCTATCTCACGGAGATGGGGATCACCTACCTGCATCTGATGCCGCTCTTTCGAACGCCCGCGGGGGACAACGACGGCGGTTACGCGATCAGCGATTACCGCGACGTGAATCCCGCGCTGGGGGCGATGGAGGAACTGCGGCAGCTGGCCACCGAACTGCGGCATTACGGTATCTCGCTGGTGCTCGACTTCGTTTTCAATCACACCTCTGACGAACACGAGTGGGCTCAGCGAGCCTTGGCTGGCGATGGCGATTACCAGGCGTATTACCGCATGTTCGCCAACCGCGAAATGCCCGACGCCTACGAGCGGACGCTCGGCGAAATCTTTCCCGACGAGCATCCCGGCGCGTTCACCTATCGCTCGCGTATGGGCAAGTGGGTCTGGACGACGTTTCACAATTACCAGTGGGATCTCAACTACGAGAATCCCGAAGTGTTCGTCCGCATGCTCGGCGAAATGCTCTTCTTGGCCAACCAAGGCGTGGAGATATTGCGGCTCGATGCGGCGGCCTTCATTTGGAAACGCCTCGGCACCAGCTGTCAGAACTTGCCCGAAGCGCACTGGCTGATCCAAGCCTATAACGCGGCGGTGCAGATCGCCGCTCCAGCGATGGTCTTCAAGTCGGAAGCCATCGTGCATCCGGATGAAGTTCGCAAATACATCCATCGCGAGGAATGCCAACTCTCGTACAATCCGCAGCTAATGGCCTTGCTGTGGAACTCGCTGGCCACGCGCGAAGTGAAGCTGATGACCGGCGCGCTGCGGCATCGCTTTCAGATTCCAATGGACTGCGAATGGGTCAACTATGTGCGCTGCCATGACGACATCGGCTGGGCGATCTCGGATGATGACATCTCCGCCGCGGGCTTCGATCCGCGGATGCACCGCAAGTTTCTGACCGACTTCTACACCGGCAAAATCAAGGACAGCTTTGCACTGGGCGAACCGTTCCAAGTCGATCCGATCACCGGTGATGCCCGCGTCTCTGGGATGTGCGCATCGCTGGCGGGACTCGAAAAAGCGGTGCTGGGCAACGACCAGGCTGAGATCGATCTGTCGATTGGCCGGATGCTGCTCATCTACGGCGTCGCAATTACGATCGGGGGCATCCCGCTGATCTATCTGGGCGACGAAATCGCGAGCATGAACGACTACGGATACAAAGCGGTCGTCGACAAGAGCGGTGATTCTCGCTGGCTGCAGCGCGGGATGTTCGATTGGCCACGAGCCGAACAGCGCCGCGACGTGACGACCATTCCCGGCCGCGTCTTCCAAGGCATGCTGCGGCTCTTGCAACTCCGCCGTCAGAACCAGGCATTCCAGCCGGGTATGACGGAGTTTGTCGATACTGGCAACGATCACGTCTTCGGGTTCTTCCGCAATCACCGGGAACACAGCGTGCTGGTGCTGGGCAACTTCACCGAGAAAGAGCAAACGATCCAAGGTCGCCGCCTGCGCTTGCTCGGGCTGCGGCGCACCGTCGTCGATCAAGTGGCCGGCCAGACGATTACCGCCGACCGAGAAATGACGATGCGGCCGTATCAGTTCATGGTCATTGCCCGCACGGTGTAGCGTCTTGGAGTTTTTTAACGCGGAGACGCAGTTGTTGGTGTGGCACTGGCTATGCCAGTGTCTTCTGCTTCGAAGTACCGACGTGGGAACCGCTGGCAAGCGTTCCAATGCTAACCGGGTCGCCCGATGCGGCACCGGTCGCCATTGGACGACGTCTGTTGTGTAGAACGCTCTATACTCCGATTAAAGAGCCACTGGCATAGCAAGTGCCACCCGTCCGCACTCTCGGCGTTTTCCGCGGTAAAAAACTGAGCGAGCGAACCGTTAAGCCGCTGCGTCCCTCGCTTACGCGTCGGGTTACAAATACAGTCCCTCGCTTACGCGTCGGGTTACAACAACCGTCTACCCAAGGCGCTCGAGGCCGTAGGGCTTGGGGTCGATGTGGGGTGTGCGGCCGGCGAAGAGTTCGGCGATCAGTTTGCCGGTGGCCGGCGCCATGCTGAGGCCCAGCATGTTGTGGCCGGCGGCGAGCCACACGTTGCCGAAGCGCGGCGTCGGGCCGATGATCGGCAAGCTGTCGTAGGTCATCGGTCGCCAGCCGAACCAGATTTGCAGTTCGGGTTCGCAGCACGGCTCGTGCAAGTACGGTCGCGCGCCGGCTCTCAACAGCTCGAGCCGCTGCGGTCGAATCGTTTCATCGTAGCCACTCAGTTCCATAATCGAACCGAGCCGATAGCCGCTCTGCATCGGCGTGACCGCCACGCGATGCTCGGGAAAGATCATCGGAATACGCGGACAGCGAGCGGGCCTGGGCATCGTGATCGAATAGCCTTTGCCCGGTTCGATCGGGATGTGGCGCCCGATGAGCCGATCGAGCTGGGGTGTCCAAGCTCCTGTCGCGATTAGGAATCGGTCGGCTGTCAGCGGTCCGCGGCTGGTTTCAGCCGCTGTGGCCACGCGGTTGCCGCCGGTGGCGAAATCTTGCAGCTCGCACTGCTCGAGAAACTCGACGCCCGAGGCGCTGAGCTGCTTGCGCCAAGCCTCGATCAAGCGATCGGGACGCAAGTGACCATCGTGTTCGTAATACCACCCCCCGGCGATTTCCGATTTCAGCGCGGGCTCGAGCTGACAGGCTGCTGCTGCGTCAAGTTTTACGGCCGGCTCGTTGAAAGACTCGGTGAGCAAGCGGTTGGTCGCGTCGTAAGCATCGAGGGCCGCTTGCGTTCGATACACAAACAGCAGCCCGCGCTTTTCCCACTCGCACTCGAGTCCGCCCGGCCCGAGCAATTGCTCATACTCGGCCATCGATGAAGTGAGCAATGGCTGAATCGCGTGCCCTGCGGCCAGCATGTCGCGCGTGTTGCACCGGCGCGCAAAACGCAGCAACCAACTCCACAGATGAACGTCGAGCCGCGGACGAATGCGGAACGGACTTGATGGCGACAGCAGCGCGTGGAAGGCGGCGCGCAGTGCGGCTGGCTCGGTCAGCGGCAGAACGTGGCTCGGGCACACCAGTCCGCAGTTGGCGAACGAGCAACCGCCGCCAATCGTGCCGCGGTCGATCACCGTCACTTGCCAGCCATCGCGGCGGAGATAAGCGGCTGATGCCAGGCCGATGAAGCCGCCACCGATGATGACGATCGAGCCCCGCTGCGCATCGCTCATCTTTCGATTCCCATGCAAAACGGATCGCGCGGATCGAGGATCAAGCTCGCCTCGGCGTTGACATGCGCTGAACCGGTGAGGCTCACGCGCACCAGCGCGGCTGCAGTTCCATCGGCCGATTGAATCGCGGGTTGGTGCGCGGAAACTGCGATGGGTTGATAGCTGGCTTCGAAAACGCTGCCGATGACGCTCGCTTGCCGCCACACCTGGCCCGGAGCGAGTTTGCCCGATGCAGCCAAGCAGGCCAACTTGGCGCTCGTGCCGGTCCCGCACGGCGAACGATCATACGCGCCGCCCGGACAGAGCACGAAGTTGCGCGCGTCGGCCTGTTCCCCTGGCTTGGGCCGGCCGACCAGTTCAACGTGATCGATCTCCGCGCCCCCTGCACCGGTGATTCCGCCGAGCTGAAGCTGTTTGCGAATGGCGGATGTCAGCTCGAGCAACTCGGGCAAGCGATCCACGTCGATTGTGAGATTGTGAGAGTCGCACAAGAAAAACCAGTTGCCGCCCCAAGCGATGTCGCCGCGGACGGGGCCGCGCGAAGGGAGCTCGATTTCCACATCGGCTCGGTATCGGTAGCTCGGCACATTGTCGATCCGCACGCGGCCGTCCTCGAGCAGTTCGAAGGCGACTTGACCGGCCGGTGTGTCGAGCGCGTAGCGGCCGGCTGCGATTCGTCCTGCGTGCGCGAGCGCGACGGCCACGCCGATCGTTCCGTGGCCGCACATGCCGAGATAGCCGACGTTGTTGAAGAAGATCACGCCGGCGATGCTATCGGCTCGCTCGGGTTCGGTCACTAGCGCGCCGACCATCACGTCGCTGCCGCGCGGTTCGCAAGCGATCGCCCGCCGCCAAGCGTCGAATCGTTCGGCGAACCGCTGGCGGCGCTCGAGCATCGTCCCGTGCCCCAGCTCCGGGCCGCCGCTCATTACCACCCGCGTCGGCTCGCCGCCGGTGTGCGTATCGATGACGCTAATGCGCTGTGCAGAATTACGTGCCATCTACTTCTTCTCCGCGTCATACGGCTCGTTCCCAGGCTCTGCCTGGGAACGCACTGCTC
>JBQCEI010000327.1:0-2262 GCA_051960375.1 Aureliella sp.
CGAGCCACGGGCGGCAGGCGCGGATCTCGCGCGCGTTGGGCTTCTTGTGCAGCCGCCGTTTGCCGCTCATCGTGAACTTGAAGTGCTTCACCGCGTTGGTGATGTAGACCTCGTCGCGGTCGATGCCCGCTTCCTTCAAGGCTTCATCTAAGAGAATGCCGGCTGGGCCGACAAAGGGCCGTCCCTCGCGATCTTCGCGGTCCCCGGGTTGTTCCCCCACCATCACGATCTTGGCTTTGGCCGGTCCTTCTCCAAAGACGGTCTGCGTGGCATCGCGGTACAGATCGCATCCGGTGCAAACCTCCGCGGCGGCGGCCAGCGAGTCGAGGTCGAGATGCTCGGGCAAAAACTCCGCCGCCGACTTCTCCGCACCCGGCTTCGCTTTCGCCATGATGACTCCGTGCTTCTCCGCGTCTCCGCGGGCAAACTCGCCTGAAAAAAATCTGCTAGGCCGACAGGCAAATCACGTGCCCGCTTTGAAACCCGACGCGTAAGCGAGGGACGAACCCGCCACGGCGGCATTCCACGCTCTCTCGGTGTCTTTGTGTAGCACTGGCTATGCCAGTGTCTTCTGCTTCGAAGTTGAAGGTTAGAAAGCGCGGTAAACGTTCCAGCGCCAATCGAACTGCCGCCGTGAGCGTGGCGAGACTGTTCTCCATCGGAGGCGTTTGGGGTGTCAACGCAATAGACTTCGAAAAAGAGCCACTGGCATAGCCAGTGCCACACAGGACTTACCCATCTCGCCCAGCGTTGGGCGCAGCACTTGCAATCGGGCCTGCTAGCGTTGCTGAACAGCGCACGACTCGTCCCTCCATTTTTGCCGAAAGGTTAACCGCCATGAAACTGCTGCATATTTCCATCGGTTTGCTTGCCACCGCAATTCTCGCCGCGCCGATCCGGGCTCAGGAAGCCACTGAACAGAAAGAATCCAAGGCGCCGGCTGCTGCGCAGAAAGAGTCGGCTGCTTTGGACAAAGACAAGGATGCGGTGCCCGAGGAAGTTGTGCCCGAGAAGGAAGCGATCAAGCAACTGGTCGGCGATTACCAGATCGTCTCGGGGGTCAACAGTGGCGAGGAAGTATTGCCCGAACGACTGGAGGACGTCACGGTCCGCTTCACCGAGAAAACGGTCACCACTTACGATGGCGAAAAGAACGAACGCTTCAGCGCCAGCTATCGCTTGAACACTCAGCAGCGCCCGTGGCGGATCACGATGACTTCAAAGCCGCGCCCCTCGGCTGCAGGAGCCGGGCAAAACGGAACGGCACCTGCCGGCACGACTAGCGAGGGATTGATCGAGATTGTGGATGGAGCCGATGGACGCGTGAGGGTCATCTACGCTCTGCCAGGCGGCCTAGCGCCGAAATCGTTCCAAACGGGCGAGCGACAGCAAATGTTCGTGCTCAAACGCTTGGCCGACCCGATCGAAAAAGCCGAGCAAGCCAAGGCAGAGTCCGCATCGGAAGACACGAAAAAATAAATCGACCTGGGTCTTGAGGACCAAGGTCCGTAATCCCTCAGCCCAGCCCCGCGGGCTGGGATCGCTTCGCGCTCGCAGCGTCCCAGCCCGCCGGGCTGGGCTAAGGAATCGCGGGCCTTTGGCCCAAACAGCCTCTGATGGAAACTCTGCGCTCTCCGCGCTTCCATCTCTGCGCCTCTGCGTTAAAAAATAAAGATAGGCAGGAGGCGCAAGCGATGCACTGGGACTCGAAACACTATCTCAAGTTCGAAGATGAGCGGACGCGACCGGCGAGTGATCTGGTGGCTCGCATTGCGTTGGAGCGACCTCGCGCGATCGTCGATCTGGGCTGTGGCCCGGGCAACAGCACCGCGGTGCTGCGTGCGCGCTGGCCCGATGCAGACATTACCGGACTCGACAACTCTTCGGACATGTTGGATGCCGCTCGCAAGGCACATCCCGAAACGAAGTGGATGCTGGGCGACGCAGCCAAATGGTCGAGCAGTACGCCGATCGACCTGGTGTTCTCCAACGCGGCGCTTCAGTGGGTCTCGGACCATCGCACGCTGATGCCCCACTTGCTCTTGCAAGTCGCCGCTGATGGCGCGCTGGCTTTCCAGATTCCGAGCGCCACCTTCGCTGCGGTGCGCACGCACATTCACGAGCTATCGAAGGAGCCCGCGTGGAAGCAGCGCATGACTCGAGCCCGGGCCGCGCTGACGATGGAAGAGCCGGGCTTTTACTACGATTGCCTCGTGCCGCATGCATCGAGGCTCGATATCTGGGAAACCGAGTATCACCACA
>JBQCEI010000328.1:0-7691 GCA_051960375.1 Aureliella sp.
ATGGCTGGGAGCCACCGTAAACGTTTTGTGCAATCGCGAGGGTGGCAAAACACGCATTTTGCCGCGGTGACGCGGAGACGCGGAGAGCGCAGAGGTGGCTCCGCGCTCTCGGCGTCTCCGCGGTAAAAAACGGATTTGAAAAAGAGCGCGACTTTTGGGCAGGGTTGGCGTACACTGGTATAAGTCCGACCGTCTTCCAGGAGCACAGCGCATCGTGGACCCGTTTACCATTCATTGCTCGAGCTGTCAGAGCCGCATTCGCGTGCGCAATCCGAGCATGATTGGCCAGATCGCCAATTGTCCCAAATGCGGTTCGATGATCATGATCGCCGCGCCGCAGCCGGCCGCCGCTGCGCCGCAGCAGATCCTCGTCGACTCCGCGAACGGTTCGGTCACCGATTCGGTCGCGGTCACCAAAGAAGCCCTGCCGGTCCCCGAGGAAGGTTTGTTCGGCGAACTCCCTCCGATCGAACAAGGCTCCGATCAAACGTTCCGCAGCGAGGGGCTGCCCGAGCTCGCCTCGCCTGATCCTGCTGCTTTTGAATCGCTCTCGCCGACGAGCTGGATGCCCGAACCAACGCCGCCACCGCGGGCCGATGAAGTGACTGCGAGCGCTCCGGCGCCGAGCTCCTCGCGGCAAATCATGTTGGTCGCCGCAATCGGACTCTGCAGCGTCGCAGTCGCCTGCGGCATCTTCTTCGTATTCCTACAGTGGTACGCGCGGCCGTCGACGGTCGCAGCCAATCAAACAGTGGTCCGCTCGACGGCCACGGCCACTCCGCGCGTCGATCCTGCGGCCGATGCGAACGCCGCGAATGCCATGGATGCTGTGGATGCTGAGCCGCTTGAGATCGCCGTCGATGCAGCCGCGCCTCCCGGCCTGGAGCTGAACGCTTCCGCTTCACCCGCTCAGCCATCGGGCCCGGACGTTGCCGATGCATCGGCCGCAGGCCAGCCCACAGAGCCCGAGAATGCAAGTGCGACTGCTGCCCCCGATGGCTCATCGCCCGATGGTTCGCTGCCCGGTGCGACTGCTTCTGATGCGCTCGGGTCGAGCACACCTAATGCCCCGGACGGTTCGGCCGATGCGAGCTCGGCGGTTGCCAGCGGCGCACCGCTGGCCGTCGGCGGCAGCGGCGCGCCGCTCAGCTCGCAACTAACTCCCGACATCGATTCGACCTTCGCCACGCCGGGGGGCGATGAAAACGCGCAGGCAATCAAAGAGACGCTGCCGCCCGGTTTGCAAAGCTTCGCGAGCATCTTTGATCAGTCGCTCGTGCCGGTTCTCTCCGATGCGACGGTGCCGCTGGGCGCCGCGCCGGAAGCGGGCGATGAAGACACGGCGGCCGTTGACGTCGCTCCGGCCGCTTCGCCGGCGGCGCTCGTCCTCCCCGAAACGCTCGAACAGAAACAAGCGACGACGATCAGCGGCATGCGGATTCAAGAGCGCCCGCTGGCCGAAGTTCTTTCGACGCTTGCGTTGTTGAGCGACATTCCCTTCACCGCCGATCTCGACGCGTTGATGGCTGCCGGAATCGATCGCAATCAAGCCATCAACTACTTGTCGGCCACACCGGTCACTGTTTCGAGCATCCTCGGTACGCTCTCCGAGCAATACCAGCTGAGCTTCGAGCCGTATGAAAAGAAACTTTTCATCGTGCGCGGTTTGGCGAGCTCGGTCCAGGCTCGCGTCCCCGCCAGTTTGCCAGTGGCCGATCTGGTCGACGGCGACGATCAGACGTCCGCGCTCAGCGCAGCTCTGAGCGAACTGTTGCCCGAGCTGGGCGACGGTTTTCGGTTGGCCGACGGCGCGGCCGAGGCCGATCTCGAGAAAGTCAACCGGTTGCTCTGGTTCCAAGTGGCTCGGCTGCTGGAATCGTGGCGTGTGGCCCGCGGCATTGCGAACTCGGAGACGGCTGCGCTGGGTCCCATATCGAGCCTGCTGCCCGCTTGGCCGGTCGAGGCGGCTCAGCAATTGGCCCAGAAGAACATTTCGCAGTCGCTCTTGCCCGCGCCGCTGGCGTACGACTGGCAGCGTTTGGCAAGCGAAGCGGGGATGACATGCTGGGTCGATTGGCCGAGTTTAGCCAGCGCTCAGACCTCGCCCGGTCAGATCGGCATGTCGATCTCGCACGGCCGGCCGCTGCAGGAACTGCTGCAGCACGATGCCGACAAGTATCAAGTCGTGTTTGCTCTCGAGGACGCGCACACGTTGTGGGCGACCACGCCCGAGATGTATCGCTTTCAGCCCCGGCTATACGTGCTGCCGCTGGGCGGCAAGACAATCGATGATTGGCGCAAAGAACTCGAGCCGCTAACCCCCTCGAATCCTGATGGCAGCGAAGCGCTGAAGGTCGTCGCCTCTCCCGACGGCCAGTTCGTCTTCATCCGCTGCTGCCGCCCCGTCCTCGCCCAGCCACAGCTGTAGCTGTAGCTTCAACTCTTCCTCCGCGCTCTCCGCGTCCTCCGCGGTAAAAAAATGGCGCGGTCTAACTTGCAGCGGCCAGCAACTCCTCCGCCAACTGCTCGCGCGAAAGTTGCAACTCGGCTCTTCGCCCGGGAGCGATGAAGACATGCACGCGTTTGACGTAGTCGTCGAACTGCTCGGTGGCCAAGGCTCGCACCACCGGCGAGAGCGACGACAAGGTTTGAAACTCGCCATCGGCCAACCGCACCGATAAATGAAACTGCACCTCCAACTTCACCGGCGGCGCGTCAATCAGCAGCTCGGTCGCTGCCAACGGTTGCGCGGTGTAACGGCTGAGGCGCTCGGCCAATCGCTCGGTGCATGCGACCAAGTCGGCATACGAACGTCGGGCTAGAGTGCGATGCGCCTGTGGGTTTTCGACGTAGTTGAATTCCAGCAAGCGTTTGTAGAGTCCGCGCTGACGGCCGAAGAGCCCGGCGGCCAGCGGCTCGAGTCGCGAATCGCGCTGGGCTGCGGCCATCAGATGCGCGTTCATTTGGCTGTCGCCCCACTCGAGCCACTGGTCGGCCGAGTGAGCCTCCGCAAGACCATAGATTAAGCGCTGCAACATCGCAGTGGCCGATCGAACGGCATGATGCCAGTACACTTCGCTGAACATGACGTAGCGCGAAAAGACCATCATCTCCGCCGCGGTCTTCCCCTTAGCGGTGATCGCCACTTCGCGCCCCGACGGACCGACGCATAAACTGGCCAGCAGCCGCCGCTGATCGAAGTTGCGACCGTACGGCACACCGGCGTGCAGACTGTCGCGCTGCAGATAGTCGAGCTTGTCGATGTCGATCGGCCCGCTGAGAATGCCGTGGACCAGCGCCAGGCCTTGGCTCAACGTCGAATCGCTCGACTTGAGATCTTCGCGCGGGGCGATCAGATCGGCCACCGCAGCAGGATCGGTCTGCCAATCCTCTCGGATGCAATCGGCCAGCTCGCCGCTGCAGATCAGCTCGCGGGCATGCGCTTCATGCCGCTGGACGTACGGCAGGCGCATATCCTCGATCGGATGGCAGTAAGGCCAGTGGCCGACATCGTGCAGCAGCGCGGCCAAGACCAGCAGCCTCGCTTCCTTTTCATCGACGCTGCGAGCGAATTGCGCATCGCCCGCCAGTTGCTCGAGCGCCAGCAAGGCCAGGCGATAGACGCCCAGGCTATGTTCGAAGCGAGTATGCCGCGCGCCGGGATAGACGCGATTGACCAGACCGAGCTGCGAAATATCGTGCAGCCTGCGGAAGGCCGGCGTGTCGACCACCCGCATGACCCGCCGCGTCACCGGCACGTCCATCTCCGGCGGAATGCGCACCAGCTGCGACGGCCGCCGCGAACTGTGCAACTCTTCTAAATCGAGCAATGACATAGCTACCTTTTTAACGCAGAGAGCGCAGAGAAATGCCTTGAAACAGCCGGTTATACCGCGGAGAGGCGGAGAGCGCGGAGGACACTCCGCGCTCTCCGCGTCCTCCGCGGTAAAAACCGCCACGCTAATACCCCTGCGAAAAATCGCGCCGCAGGGATAAAATTGCGGGTTTGAATTACCTCTCTTATTTGCTGGCTTTGAGCAATTATGGTGCTGTTGGCAGCCGAGGGTCTGCGCAAGACCTTCGGAGATAAAACGGTGTTGGATGCGGTCGACGTCGAAATCCGCCGCGGTGACCACGTTGCGCTGGTCGGGCCCAACGGTGCCGGCAAGACGACGCTGCTCCGCATCTTGACCGGCGAGCAACCCGCCGACGGCGGCCGCGTGACCACCAGCGGCAGCACCACGGTCGGCTACCTCCAGCAGCATCCGACCTTCGCGCCCGAGGATACGCTCTGGAGCGTCGCGGCCGATGCAGTCGGCGATATCGTCGCCCTGGCCGCCGAAGCCGAGCAAGTCGCTCACCAGCTAAGCGTCTGCACGGAGGAGCGCGAGCGCGAACGCTTGCTCGAGCACCTCGATTATCTGCAAGCCCGCCTGCAGCACAGCGACGCCTATCACTGGGAACATCGCGTCGAGCGGACTTTGCAAGGTCTCGGTTTCACCAAAGCCTGGTTCGATCGACCGGCGCAGTCGCTCAGCGGCGGACAGCAGAACCGTTTGATGCTCGCGCATCTGCTGCTCAAAGAGCCCGAGCTGATGATCCTCGACGAGCCGAACAACCACTTGGACATCGAATCGACCGAATGGCTCGAATCGACGCTCTCGTCGTGGCCCGGCGCCTTCTTGGTGGTCAGCCACGATCGTTTCTTTCTCGACCAGGTCACCAGCGAAGTTTGGGAATTGGTCGATGCCAAGCTCGATCACTTCCGCGGCAACTATTCGGCTTATGTACGACAGAAAGCCGAGCGGCTCGAGGTGCAGCGGCGCACGTTTGAAAAGCAGCGCGAAGAAGTGGAGAAGCTCGAAGACTTCATTCGCAAACATCACGCCGGCCAGAAGAGCACGCAAGCCGAAGACCGTCGCAAGAAGCTCGAGCGCATCGAGATCGTCGAGCAGCCGCGCGAGATCGCGACTCCCAAGTTCCGCTTTCCGGCGGCGGCCCGCTGCGGCGACATCGTGCTCCGCGCCGAAGGGCTCAAGAAAGCGTACGATCGCGTGCTCTTCGACAAGCTCTCACTCCAGATCGAGCGCGGCGATCGCTTTGCCATCCTCGGATCCAACGGCTCGGGCAAGACGACCTTGCTGAAGTGCCTCTTGGGTGAAGTCGAACCCGATACGGGCAAGGTGACGATCGGCACCAACGTTCGCATCGGCTACTTCGATCAATTGCTCAAGCAGCTCGATCCCGACACCGAGCCGCTCGAGGCGGTGCGCGTGCCGCATCGCGAGCTGGTCGACAAGCAGCGCCGCGATATCCTGGCCGCTTTCGGACTGGCTGGCGAAGTGGTCACCAAACCGCTCCGCATGCTCAGCGGCGGCGAGCGCAACCGCGTGATGCTCGCCCGGCTCAGCGCCATGGAAGCGAACTTCCTGATCCTCGACGAACCGACCAACCACCTCGATCTGTGGTCGCGTCAAGCGCTCGAACAAGCGGTGCAGGCGTTCGACGGCACCGTGCTGCTGGTGACGCACGATCGTTATTTGGTCAACGCCATCGCCGACCATGTGCTGGTGCTTCGCGACGGCAAAGCGAGCCAGATCGTGGGCAACTACGATGACTATCGCCACTGGCTGAAATCAGGCATGGCCGTGGCCGATCGAGGCGGCGTGGCCGCGAGCGATAAAGGCAACAAGGCCGCAGCCAAATCGGGCGAACGCAATCCCGCCAAGAGCGACTCGCCCGCCGGCACCGCGACCGCGAGCAAGGGAAAACGCAAACGCAAATTCCCGTATCGCAAAGTGGCCGACCTGGAAGCCGACATCCTGCAAGCCGAAACGGGCATCGAAGAATTGATGCAGCGGCTGAGCGACCCGCAAGTGCTTCGCGACGGACGCCTGGTCAAAGATGTGCAGCAGCAACTAGCTGAGCAAGAAGGACGCTTGGCTCAGTTGTACGAACACTACGAAGAAGCCTGTGAGCTGAACTAACCCAAGTCGAGATTTTGATAATGGTCTTTTGGAAATCCAAGAAAACGCCCGAGCCGTCTGCGACGCCCACAGCCCCGACGCCCACAGCCCCGACGCCCGCAGCCCCGACGCCCGCAGCCCAAGCTGGCGCCCCAGCGGGAGCGCAGCCGAGCGAGAGTGCCGAGAAACCGGCTGCCGACCAGACCAGCCTTCCCAAGACGAGTGCTACTAAAGAGAGCGCTGCCAAAGAGGCCGCTCCGAAACCAGGCGGCTGGGTTTCGGCGCTCCGCAAGACGGCTCAGTTTCTCAACACCGACATTCGCGATTTGTGGAAGAGCGAAGGGGAGCTGGTCGACGACGCCTTTCTCGAAAAGCTCTTTCCGATCCTTGTGCGGAGCGACATGGGGGGCGAGATGGCCCGCACGATTCGCGACCGCATCGGCCGCGACTACCGGGCTCGCAAAGTGCGGCTGGACGAAATCTTGTCGGTCGTCGCCGAAGAGATTCGCGGCTCGCTCGAGCAGACCGGCACGGCGATTCACATGGCCGAGACCGGGCCGACCGTCATCCTGGTCGTCGGCGTCAACGGCTCGGGCAAAACGACTTCGATCGCCAAGCTGGCCAATCGCTTCGCTCGCCAAGGCAAGCGCGTGCTGTTGGGAGCCGGAGATACGTTTCGCGCCGCCGCAGTCGAGCAACTGAAGATCTGGTCGGAACGCATCGGCTGCGACATCGTCACCGGATCGCAAGGCGCCGATCCGGCGTCAGTCATTTTTCAAGCCGTAGCCAAGGCAGTGGCCGGCAACTACGACGTGTGCATCCTCGACACCGCCGGACGGCTGCAGACGCAAGGTCACTTGATGCAGGAACTGGAAAAGATCCGCCGCGTCATCGGCAAGCACATTCCCGAAGCGCCGCACGAAGTGCTGCTGGTGCTCGATGCCACGGCCGGGCAAAACGCGATCAGCCAAGCGAAAGGCTTTTCCAATGCCGCTGGCTGCACCGGCATCGTGCTGGCCAAACTCGATGGCTCAGCCAAAGGTGGCGTCATCGTGCCGATCCGCCAGCAGTTCCAATTGCCCGTCAAGCTGGTGGGACTGGGCGAGCAGATCGATGACTTGGCCGAGTTCGATCCCGAGGCGTTTACTAAGGGGTTGTTCGGCGAGACGCCCCGCAGGTAACTCCAATGCTCGGTTTTTTACCGCGGAGGACGCGGAGAAGCCGTAAATAAGAAATAACAATAGCGAGCGATTATGGCATCTGTGATTCAGTCCACATCGACTCAGTCTCTCGCCGGCATGGTGCCTGAATTGCGTGCGCAGTTTCCGGCGCTGGCGCGGCGAGCGGGCGATCAGCCGGTTATCTATCTCGATGGACCGGCCGGTAGCCAGGTGCCGCAGAGCGTGATCAATGCGATCAGCGATTATTACCTTCATCACAACGCCAATCGCTGCGGCCAGTTTCCCACCAGCCATGAGACCGACGAGCTCATGGCCGATGCCCATCGCGCCGCGGCGGCTTGGTTCGGCACCGACGATCCCGATGAGGCGATCTTCGGCGCGAACATGACGACGCTGACGTTTCAGTTCTCGCGCGCCCTGGCTCGCACCTGGCGTGCTGACGATACGATCGTGGTGACGAAGCTCGATCACGATGGCAACGTATCGCCGTGGCGGCTGGCAGCTCGTGACTGCGGAGCTCGCCTGCGGGTGGTGGAAGTTCGCC
>JBQCEI010000329.1:0-2485 GCA_051960375.1 Aureliella sp.
GTCGCGTTAGTGATAGTCGCTTTGAAAACGTTGCACAGGCAATACGTTCTCTGCGACCTGGCCGGGTCGTCCTCCCTCGATTATCGAGAACTCGGCCCAAATAGGCAAGTGATCGCTCACCGCCTCGGCTTGCTCAAGCGACAAGTTGAACTGCCGCAAGAAGTCGTACGCACCGGTACGACCGGTATATTCGGTCGTACTGAGCGCTCCAAAGGCGAAGTTGTCGAGCAGCTCGGTACCGCGCGTATTGGTCGCGACGCCGTCGAGCGCAACCCGCAATCCTCCCGCCGATAGGAAGCCAAGCTGTGCGGCTGAAGCATGGAAGTCGCCCGCCAGAACGATGTCGTCCTCACCGCGACCATCGGCCGCAATCGCCTGCAGCAAGTTCGGCAGCGCTTGCAACTCACGCTCGACCAAGTCGGGATCGAGATGCACGTTGACCAGGCTGAAGGTGAAGGCATCTTGATTGGCTGGGCCGATCGTGCGGAACCAACCGACCAGCGGTTCGTGGTGCAGCATGTCCTCGGGATCTTCGACCGTGTAGAGCTGGAAGCGATCAGTCTCGATCCGCTGGGTATCAAAGACAAAGGCGAACTGTTCGCGCTGATCGCCGCGGCCGACGCGCGGGCCGATCATGAAATCGTACTTGCCTCCGCCGGCGTTCAAGCTGCTGACCAGATTCGGCAGCACGTCGTCGCGGCGCGAGCGAATGTCTTGCAAAGCGATCAAATCAAACTGGCTGAGCAAGCGGGTGATCACGCCGACGATCGCCGCGTCGCTTTGCTGAACATCACCGAAGCCGTGCAAGTTGAAGCTGGCAATGCGGATCGTCTCCCGCCCATCGGCGACGGATCGGCCGCTCGACTGCGCGGCAGCGGCGATGCCTTGGGTAGGCTGCGCCTGGGCATCGAGCATGCCGAGCTTTTCGCCCGGCGAAAGCATTTGTTGCCAATCGCCGCTGGTCGCCACTGGAGATAGCGGAACAGCGCCTGGATGTGATCCGCCCGCGCCGGTTCCTGGCAGGCCCGAAGTCGATGGCAGGGTCGATGGCAGACCGGAAGTCGACGTCAGGCCGGGCAAGCCCGCTGGTCCTACTGGACCGGGCGCATAACCTGAGACGCCCGGCGAGGGCAGGCGCGGGCCGGATGGAAATGAAGTTTGCCAACCGATTCCCGTGTTGGCCGCGCCGGGAACGTTCGAACCGGAGCGACCGAATCCGAACGGGCTCTCGGCACCCGCCTGGCTGGCCTTGGGTTCAAGCCGCAAGCCCTCCAGGCCTCGAATGTCATAGTTGTTGATCACGTAGGCCAAGGCCGCGATGATCGCGGTCGCGACGGGCCAGCGACGTTTAAGCGTGGCAATGAGCAACGGAGGAGCCTCACCAACCAATAGCACCAGGTGAAAGGGCGACTGCCATGCCGCCACCACTCACCGATACCGCTCGAGGATCCGTCCGCGCACCGAAGCCTTCATCGGCAGACAGCACGCGTGCTCGCAGCAAAAAGAACAACAGTTGTGTTGTGTGGAATAGAGAAGTTGTATGATTGCCTTCTTGGTGTCTTCGTGTCTTGGTGGTTCCCTTTTTTAAACCACGAAGACACAAAGACACCAAGAAAACTAGATCGCTCGCTCTCGGGCGATTTTTTTGAGCTCGTCGAACGACAGCTCGCTCGAAGGCCGCGTGTCAGCTTTGAGGACCTGCTCCATTTGCTCGATGGCGTGTTCGTTGTCCGCTTTGGTATTGGCGGCCACGCAGTCGCGGGGAACGAACAGCCGCAGGTCGCGCATGTACGCGTCGTTGGCGGTGAAGAGCACGCAGATGTTGCTGGCCAGGCCAGTCAGCACAACCAACTCGACCTCCAAGTATTCCAACAGCGTATCGAGCGTTGTCGAGAAGAAGCCCGAGTGCTTGGGCTTGAGGACGAAGTAGTCATCCTGTTCGGGCCTGAGCAGCTCAGCCAGCGGTTTGCCGCGGCAGTCGGGCCTGAGGCAGTGTTTCACTTGAGCATGAAAGTCCGAACGCCAGCGCCCGAAGTTGTCGTTGACATACACGACCGGAACGTTGGCCTGCTTCGCCTGCCGCTTCAGCTCGGCGATGCGCTCGGCCATCGGCAAGGCATGTTCGAGCAGTTGTTCGCCGCGATCGAAATCGAGATCGTTGATCACATCGATTAACAGCAGCGCCACCGGCGACTTGTCCGGCGCGCTGCCATGCAGATCCTCAGTGTCATCACTCATCGGTCGCGTTACTCATAGCTGACTGTCTTCCTCCGCGCTCTCTGCTCTTTGTGTGGCACTGGCTCTGCCAGTGTCTTCAATTCGAAGTACCGAGGTTAAAGTTCACTGTAAGCGTTCCAACACGAGTTAGGCGGGCCACGGCGGGGACGCGCGATTCCGGTGGTGCCAAACGGCTCTGCATTGGATGTTTGCGCGGTGATTGGACCTACATACTTCGAAGGGAAGACACTGGCAGAGCCAGTGCCAC
>JBQCEI010000330.1:0-2823 GCA_051960375.1 Aureliella sp.
TGCTTTCTCGCTTTCCCCGGGGCTTCCGCCCCGGGCTACTGACGGCGGGCCCTCCGGGCCGCACGACAGCAACCCGCGAGCTACCTCCCCACCTCCCCCGGCGGCGCGATCTGCAACTGGCCACTAGCCAATTCTCGCTTCCACTGCTGAACGCTGGCCCGATTGACTTCGCCAGCCTGATAGCCGAAATCTTTGCCGGTCAGTCGCTGCAGTTGGTAGATCGCCAAAATGCGGTCGAGCAGAACGTCGCTGTCGAGCAACTCGACCATTGCCTTCAGTCCTTCGCTTTGCAGTTGGGCTTGCGTCATGCCAAGCCACATGTCGGCTTGCAAAGCGCCGTGCTGGGGATCGTGTGCGAGGAGGGCTTTGCGAAGCTGCTTGGCATCGTCGGGATTGGCGGCAATGATCTGCCGCGTCAAATCGAGCAGCGGTCCCCAGTAGCTTCGGTCGCGAATATCGCTGAGCGGATTCTTTTCTACGCCAACCCAGTCCCAACTGCCCAGCATGGCTAAGCTCTGCGCGGCGATCGAACGCGTCTCGGGGCGGCGGTTGGTCACCAGCGTTTGAAGCGTTTTACCGACCGGCTGATTGCTGGTCAGTTGCCGCTGCAAGTCTTCCGCGGCGAGAACATCGACTGGACGGTCCGAAGCGGGATCGATCCAGCCCGGGGCATCTTGCGCTTGTGCCGGCGAAGCGCTGCCGCCGCGCAGGCTCGTCATCTGTCCGGCTTGCAAAGTGACGGTCGCTCCCGACTGGCCGCCGGGCCCGCGCGGGCTCACACTGGCTCCGCCATCGACTGCGTAAAGTTGCAGCAAGGGTGGATTGGATTTGCGATCGGTCACCGGCCCAAGTTGGACCGGCGCATAGCTGACCTCCACCGCCACGCGCGAGGCAGGATCGCTGAGCGTGAGGGTGACTTGCGAATCGGGAGTGTTAATGTCGACGCTCTGGCCTTGCGACCCGGCGATGATAAGAGCTCGCCCCAGTCGCAAGTCGACGCGCGACACCGGTTGTGCGCCGGTTTCCGGTAGCGAGATCGCCATCTGCGTCGGACCACAGACGGTCCATCGCGGCCCGCCGGCTAGGTCGAGCGTCGGTCGATTCGCGGGAGGCACGATCACCTGAGTCCCGCTGGGCAAGCGTTCGGCCGGCTGCATGCGATGGAGCGGCATCGCCTCGCCGGCGTAGGCCAGAATGACGGCTCGCATCGCTTCCGGATCGCTGGGGAGCCATTCGGCGGCATGCGGGCCGGATGACTGCGCTGCTGATGCAGCGGCGGCGCTGCGCGCTCCGGTGCCTGCGGCGGTGTTCTCGGTCGCAGATTTTTCCGCCGCCGCGTTCTCAGTTGCAGAGTTCGCAGTTGGCGGGCTGGCGACCGATTGCTCCGAGCGAGCCTCGGCGCGGGTCGCCTCAGTCGGTTGAGCAGAAGTGGTTGCAGCGGGACGCGTTTCTTGACGTTGTCGCGCGTCGCCCGCTGCGCCGGCAGCTCCCGCCGTTTCTCCAGCGGTCGACTCAGCAGCGCTCGAGCGGTTCGAACTTGCCTCGCCGTCGGCGGAAGCCGTCGGACGAGCGGCGAACATCTCGCGCACCGTGTCCCAAGAGCCGAGCGATTGCCACACCAATAGCGCGAGCACTGCAACCAGGGCACCGATGGCTAGCGGCCCGCGCCAGCGGTCATGCGTGCTGCCGCGCAAGTACTCGGGGACTTCATGCGCCAGATGCGAACCCTCCAGGTCGAGTCCCGTCGGGCGAATCGACTCGCCGCCAGAAGCGACCATCGGCGCTTCGACCGGTTGCGCTTTGACGATGCGAGCGGCTTTTCCGTCGCCGGCCGCCGGCAAGTTCGAACTGGCGCCGGCCGCCGCAGCGCCTGCTGATCCAGCGGTCGCTTTTTCACCGGCGCGGTGTGTCCCCGCGGGCTGGGGCTCGGTGCGGAAGCGACTTGGAGCTTCGCCCGCTGCACCTTCGGGCCGCGGCGCGGCCGCAGCGGCTCCCTCAACAACCAAACCGGTCGGCCGCTCGGCCAGCGCCTGAGCTCGCTCAGCCGGATTGCCGAAGCTGATGATGCGCTGCCGCAAAGCCGGCGGAATTTCGACCGTGGCCGATAGCGCGGTGCTCAGCAGTTGATGGCACTGCGCCAGCTCAGCAAGTTGCACGTCGGACTCCAAGCAGATGCGTTCGAGCTCGGGGACCTTCTCGCGCTTGAGCGCATCGTCGAGATACTCGGCAATCGAATTGGCATCGGCTCCGAGCCCCTTGCCTTCGATCGGTGGTGCGAGAATCGTCGGCCGATGGATGAGCGACTCGATGCGTTTGAGCAAGTTGGCCGCCATGGCGCTTTGCTGGATGCGGGCGTGCATGTCCTCCAGCTCAGCCGGCTTGAGCACGTGGTCGCGGTATGCCAAAAGCGTCCGCAGAGTCAAACGCATGATCGTTTCCTACAAAATGGAGCCAACGAGCCGCAAGCCGGCTCTTTGCCGAGCGTATTGCCTATGGGATTAGTGACGGCGGCTGTGGCATTCCGTAGAAAAAATCTGCGCCAGCGAGTCTTAAGGACCAAAGGTCCGCAATCCCTCAGCCCAGCCCGGCGGGCTGGGGTGCTGTTTTTAGTCCCGCTAGGGACGACAGCCCCATGCCGGCGGCGCGACCCGCCGGTTGAAATGGCGTACAACTTTTCATCAAGTTGCGAAGGGACGACAGCCATTCTGGCGACACGTTTTGCGCGCTCCCTCTGTCGTCCCTTCGGGACTTATGGATCACTGCGCCGAGTGGATCCGGCGGCTCGCGCCGCCGGCAGCAGGCTGCCGTCCGAGTCGGGACTAA
>JBQCEI010000331.1:0-4441 GCA_051960375.1 Aureliella sp.
TCGGCCAGGCGACGCGCCTGGAAGGAACTTGCCTCCGACGGCAAACGCTCCACTTCGAACGTGATCAGCGCTCCTTCGTGCTCGAGCATCAGATCCCAGTGATCGCATCGGCCGGCGACTGCTTCCATCGTGTGATGCAGCAGCGCAAAACGGGGTTGCTTGGCGTTCATCATGTTGAAAAGTGTTACCACCAAGACATAAAAAGATTATTGAAAAACGCCTCGTCAGTCACGGCCGCGGGGCGAAGATCGGCTCGGTATTGAACCAGAAACGGTTGGCGGCAGCATCGAGTTCGCGCCGGCCGTCGAGCGTCTCGGCGCTCCGGCGGCCGGTCCAGCGATCGGCCGTGCTCAGCAGGTGCACGCGTATGTCGCGCTGCCCCACCGAATCAGCCAAAGCGCGGGCCACGCCGAGCTGGAAGCGTTGTTGAGGATATACCGGCGCGCCGAGCGTGGCTAGCGACCAGCGATCGATGCGGACTTCGCGCCAGATCGGCTCGGCTTCGCCGTCGCTATCGACAAATGGCTGCACGACTGCCGGCAGCCGCGGGACCGAACCGGCCGCGATCGCGACGCGAACCCGGCTGCTGTGCGGCGCATAAAGCGCCCAGCCCAACCAGTGATCGACCACTCCCAGCCGCTCGCCCAGCGGAGCCACCAGGGCAACCGCCAGCAGCGCTTCGATCCAGCCGAAACGAACGGACGAACCGGCTGGCGCATCGGTGCTCGCTGGCGCAGAGGCATCGGGCCAGAGGAAGAGCCACACGTCGGTCGCGATAAACAGCATGTTCCAGACGAGCACGCCCCAAGCGTGCTGCAGGCCCCAGGGGCCAAGCACCGCCAACAGCGCCACGTGCATGACGATCGCCGCGCCCGCCGCGATGGCCCGCGCCCGGCGAAACGCCAGGCCGATGCCTACGAGCAACTCGCCCGCCGGCAAGGCGGCGGCTAGCCAAAGTCGCGCTGCAGGCGACAGGAGGCGAATGTCGCGGCCGATTTGTGCGAAGAGCGTTCCCACAAAATCCTGTCCGACCGTATGCAGGAACTGCGCGTCGAACTTGCCGAGCCCCGAGTAGATGTAGATCGAAACGGTGAACCACCGCAGATAATTCATGCGTCGCGACGGTTGGGCAAACTGGACCAGCAGTAGCCCCAGCCCGATGTGCACTGCCCACGGCTGCAAACGATGTTGATCGAGGACGATCAGAATCAGCCATGAAACGACCAGGCTGATCGCCGCGGCCTTTGACAAGCGGCCGATCCTGCCGATTGCGAGGTAAAGAAGTGCCAGTGTCGCAACACCCAGTGAGATCCAGTTGAGCGCGTCGGTAAATGGGCGCGGCCAGGCGGTAAGGAGCTCGAAGGCCGGCACGCGCGGGAAAACGTTCTGCGGCGTCCACAGTCGCCAGGTGACCGCCAGCAAGGCCAGCCCGCCGATGGCCAACACCGGCCCGATGAGCTCGGCCGCGCCGACTCGCTGAGTGCGACCGACGCTCCGCACCGATTCAGCGCCGGGCGCTGGCTCGTTGCCGGACGCGGGCTCGTTGCCCGACGTCACGAGTTTTTTCCCGGCTGTGTTTTTTCTGCCTGGCCGTAGACCGCTTCGGGATCGACTTGCCGCTCGAGCGTCAGGGTGGTCGAGCCGTCGGCGTTGAGCCGGCGGAAGAAGCAGCTGGCGAACCCTTCGTGGCACGCCGCTCCCCGCTGTTCGACTTGCAACAAGATCGCGTCGGCATCGCAGTCGATGCGGATCTCAACAACTTTTTGAACGTGGCCGCTCTCTTCGCCTTTGCGCCACAGTCGCTTGCGGCTGCGGCTGTAATAAACCGCCCGGCCGCTGGCGATCGTCTCGTCCAGCGCCTCGCGATTCATCCAGGCGAGCATGAGCACTTGGCCGGTGCGGGCGTCTTGAGCGATGGCCGGCAGAAGGCCGCCTCCCAGGGAAAAATTGGGTAACTCAGCTTGCGCCACGTGAAGGGATTCCTAGTGATGAATTGGCTGTGATGTTGAGTAGTGGTGATCGTGAGCGCCGCGAACGGTGCCCCTGCATACGCGATATAAACGGCACGTTACGCGTTCCGTTGCTTCGGCTCAGGGCCGGCCCGCCCGGGTGCCGATGTTGGGCCAAGCAGGCACATGTTCGCAGCACACCTGCGTCGCGATCCGTCGCCGGATAAGAACATCGCTTCGCTGGCTCGATCATCAGCCGCCGGGCGTTAGCCGCGGTTTGCGGCCAGGAACCGGACGCTAATGCGTGCCGGCGGGTCAGGGGCCTAATCGCGCCGGCCTCGGTACAGGTACACTCTCTCGGGAAACGGGCAAGCACACAATGATGACCACTGAGTCGGTTAGCGTCGTTTTGTCGGTGGAAAATGCACAAAGCTGGATCGCTAACGACATCGAAAACTTGATCGATTGCCTGGCCGACATGTCGGCTCGCTTCGAAGTCATTGTGGTCGACAATGCCTCGCGTGACTACACCGTCGAGATCCTCGACGAGCTCCGCTGCCGCTTTCCGCAGGTCCGCTTCCGACGTTTTACCGAGCACCGAGCGCTCGAGGAAGCGGTCGACGTCGGGCTGAGCATGGCCACGGGCGAATTCGTCTTCACCACCGCGCCGGGCACCCGCGTGGAAACGAACGATCTGCGAAGGCTGTGGGCCTTGCGCGTCGATCCTCGCCTGGTCGTCGCCCGCAGCCGAACGACCGCCCGGCGCATCGATGCCGGACTGGTCAATCGCTTGACCCAGTGGGCTCAGCGCGTCACGGCGACTCCGGAACCGGCCGCCCCCAGCGAAGCGTTTGGCGGCCTGCAGATGATGCGGCGCGAAGCGATCGATCAGCTCCAGCCGCTGACGTCCCGCCCGGTCGCCGCCGCCCTCGAAGCCTCGACTACCAGCATCGAGATCTCGCACATCTCGCATCAACAGCTGGCCAGTCCGAAACTGGTCGAAGCCCGCCGGCGGACGCGGTCGGAGAAAGTGTGAGTTTTCACGCTCGTTCCCAGGCTCTGCCTGGGAACGCCATGTCTTCGAGGCTCTGCCTCGCCGGGGCTGCGAGATAGGCTGGCCTTCAACGCGGGTTCTCGGAGGCAGAGCCTCCAAGACATTGCGTTCCCAGGCAGAGCCTGGGAACGAGAAGACTCTTCTATTTCTTGCCGTCGCGCAGGGCGTTGAAGTACTCGCGCGTGTGTTCGCGCTGCGACTTGGGTAGCGGCTGATTGTCGAGCGGTTCGGGCTCTTCGGTCAGCGACGTCAGCACGGCGGCCTGTACTTCAGCTTTGGAAGTGCCTTTGCGATTCTCGCCGCCGATTTTGCCACCGTAGACCGTTTCCCCTTGTTTCATCTGCTCGCGGACGCGCGAATCGAACAGGTCGGTGTCCGTTTCTTCTTCCGGGCGTTCTCCCTGGCCGCGTCCCTCGCCCATGCCCTGGCCTGCCATATCGCTCATCTGGTTCATGCCCCCGCCCATGCACTTGTTGCATCCTTGGCCGTTGCAGTTCGGGCAAGTCATTTGCGACTTGCTTTGCGAGAGGCTATCCATCAGTTGGTCGAGATCTTGCAGTTCGCCGTCCTCTTTGTTCATCTGCTGAAGTTGGCTGGCCATCTTTTGCAGAGCGTCCTCGGCGCCTTGCTTGTCACCTTTGCCCATGCACTCTTTGCACTGCGAGAGTGAGTCGGCCAGCTCTTGGAGCTGCTGCATCTGCGAGTCTTTGGCTTGCAGCTCGGAGAGTTTGCGCTCGAGCTGAGCGGCCTTCTGCAAATCGCCGGCTGCCTCGGCTTGCTTCATCTGCTGCTGGAGAGCCTGCTTGGCCTGTTCGTGCGCCTGGGCCGCTTCGCTCAGCGCCTTTTCCAGTTGATCGAGCTGCTTTTCGAGCTTCTGCATGTCTTGCTCGCTGAGCCCTTCCTTGGACTTCAATTTCTCGAGCAGCTCCTTAGCCGATTCTTGCGCCTTCTCGAAGTCTCCCTTCTTGAGCGCTTCGGCCAGTTCATCCGCCGGGCCTTGTTCGAACTTTTCCAGCCCCTGCAGATTCTTCTTCAGAGCTTCCGCGCTGCCGAGTTCTTCGCGGCGCTTGTCGAGCTGCTGCTTAATGTCGTTGAGCTTGGCTAGCGACTGTTTGGTGTCGAGCTTGGTATCTTTTTGCAGTTTGGCCAGCTCGCCTTCGAGCTTGCGGAACATGTCGGCCGCTTCGTTCAGCCCGCGCTTTTCCGCTTCGAGCCGTTTCTTTTTCAACTGCTCGATCAGCGGCTTGGTCGAGTTGGCGATTTGATTGACTTTGGCTTGGCTGCTGGCGGCTTGCGCGTCGGCTGCCGGTTGCAGCGGCGCATACCATAGGGCCAGCGCGGCCAGCGCGGGCAGCACTGGCAGGAGCAAGCCGCGATGGGCACCCCAGCGGAACTTGTCGCGCACATCGAGCTGAGCGGCCCGCTTTTCTGCATCGGC
>JBQCEI010000332.1:0-4239 GCA_051960375.1 Aureliella sp.
GAAGCTTTCAAGCATTTCGGGCGTCGGCGGCAAGCCGAGCAAACCGAATGACAGCCGCCGCGCGAGCGTCGCCCGGTCAGCCTGCTCGGCATACGCAAGCTCGACCTGCTCGAGCTTGGCCAGCAGGAAGTGATCGATCGGGCTCTGCACTTGAGTGCGGTGCCGAACGGCGGGCAGTTCGGGGCGCACTGGCGGCTGGAATGCCCAGTAATTGCGTTCTTCGTCGGTCCAGATGCTCACTCCTTCGAGGCTCTCCGGCTCGGGGCGCCGCGTGCGCGAGCCCTGTTCGATCCAAGTGCGAACGATGCGCTTCTCGTCCTCTGACAATCCGGCACCCTTGGGGGGCATTTCGCCGGCATCGATGCGCTGCCATATCGGGCTCTCGTCGAGACTGCCTGGGGCGACCGCTGGACCGCTGTCACCTCCTCGCGCCATCCAGCGGACCAGGCGCAGATCGAGGCCGGCTTCTGGCTTCTCCTCTTCGCCATGGCAGTGAAAGCAGTGCAGCTTGAAGATCGGACGCACATCGCTTTCGAAGAAAAGCTCCTTGTCGGCTGCGACAGCCGCGGCGGTCGACAGCAACCAGCCGCACAGGAGGCATCCAAGAAAACTCTGGCCGCGTAAAAGGTCCTTCATGCGCTCGACCTTCGTTTCAATCGGGAGGCGGGATGGGGGATCGTAGGTTCGTAGGCGGGAACCATTAGCATACGATGATTGGAGCGGCAATGCAAAGCGCTTGGGCTACGCGGTCTGTGTGCCACTGGCCTTAGCCAGTGTCTTCACTGTCGAAGTTAAAAGCGGGCAAAAAGAGCGAGCGCTTCTAAGGCCAGGAAGTCCTTGATAAAAGGTGTCGTACCTCGGACATTGCTCGACAGTGGAAAGCAGATCTCTCCGTCGCGCTACACACTTCGAAAGGGAAGACACTGGCTAAGGCCAGTGGCACACAAGACACCGAAATTCAAACGGGTTCAAAGATTAACCAGCAAGACGCAAGCATCTAGCGCCGGAAAAAGCCGCTGACCAGTTTGGTGAGCTCGATCACCAGCATCGGGATCATCGCCAAGCCCAAGACAAAGAGCCAATCGATCAGCGCATGACGGGGCATCTCGAAGACGTCCTGCGTAAAAGGCATCGCCACGATGGCGTACTGCAGCATGCCAGAGATGAGCACCGAGTAGAGCAAGTACGGATTGGTGGCGATGCCCAGTCGCCACCAGGTCAGCGTGCGACTGCGAGCGGCCAGAGCCCGCATCAGTTCGGCGTAGACGAGCACGCAGGTGGTCACCGCGCGGGCGTGTTCGAAGTTGCCTGGCAGCGTCCACAGGCTGACCGCGAAAGCGGCTAAGCCTACCCCGCCGACCAAGAGGCCTTGCCAGAGGATCGACAGCCCCAGTTCGAGCGACAGCATCGATTCGCCGGCGCGCCTGGGCCTGCGCCGCATGACGTTCGGTTCAGCCGGCTCGAGCGACAGGGCCAGCGCGGGCAAACCGTCGGTCACCAGGTTGATCCACAGCAACTGAATCGGCAGAAGCGGCGCCGGCCAACCGAGCAAGCTGGCGACCAGCATCAACAGAATCTCCCCCGCGTTGCACGAGAGCAGAAACTGCAGGACCTTCTGAATGTTGTCGTAGATGGTGCGGCCTTCTTCCACCGCGCTGACGATCGACGCAAAGTTGTCATCGATCAGCACCATGTCGGCCGCTTCCTTGGTCACGTCGGTGCCGGTGATTCCCATCGCGATGCCGATGTCGGCCGCTTTAATTGCCGGCGCATCGTTGACTCCATCGCCGGTCATCGCCACGATATGCCCGCGCGACCTCCAGGCATCGATGATGCGCAGCTTGTGCTCGGCCGATACGCGAGCATAGACCGCGATGTTCTCAACGTTTGTCGATAGCTCATCATCCTTCATCGACTCCAGCTCGCGGCCGACGAGCACGCGAGCATCCTTGCCGGCGATGCCCAGCGACTTGGCAACGGCCAGAGCGGTGCCAGGATGATCGCCGGTGATCATGACGGGAGTGATGCCCGCGGTGCGGCAGAGCCCGACTGCTTGCCGAGCTTCGTCGCGCGGCGGGTCGATCATGCCGACCAGTCCCAGAAAGACGAGTTCGCTTTCGGGATTGCCTTCGACCGGCGGCGGATTGCGTCGATAAGCCAGAGCCAGCACGCGGAGTGCTCGCGCGGCCATCTCGGCGTCGATCGCCAAGAGCTCTTTGCGGCGCTCCGCCGAAAGAGGCTGCAGCGCCTCATGCGTCTGCTCAGCGGTGCACAAGTTGAGAACCACTTCCGCAGCCCCTTTGGCGTACAAGTAAACGCCGTCGGATTGCTCGATGGCGACCGACATGGCTTTGCGCGTCGAGTCGAACGGCAGCTCGTAGAGCACCGTGCGTCCGGGCTCATGCGCGAGCACGCCGGCTTTGTTGGCCACGACGATCAGCGCGCCTTCGGTCGGATCGCCGATGACTTGCCAGGCGTCGGCGCGGTCGCCGCGAGGAACGACTTGCGCATTGTTGCACCAGGCCGCCGCCCGCAAGGCCATCAGCAAGTGTTTGTCCTGGCAGGGATCGACTGGATGTTCGTCAAAGCCGACTCCATCGTTTTCCGCGCTCTGACCGCCGAGCTGTTCGCGATAGAACTCGCCGCGCGGCGTGTAGCCGCTGCCCGAGACGTGATAGCGCTGGCCGGCAACGTAGATTTCGAGCACCGTCATCTCGTTGCGCGTGAGCGTGCCGGTTTTGTCCGAGCAAATCACGGTGACCGCGCCGAGCGTCTCGACGCTTGGAAGTTTGCGCACCAACGCATTGCGACGCACCATCCGCTGCAGACCGATCGTCAGCGCAATGGTCACCACCGCCGGCAAGCCTTCGGGCACTGCGGCCACCGCCAAACTGACCGCTACGAGAAAGGCGTCGAGCAAATGTCCGTCGCGATACCATTGCAGCGCAAAGATTACCGCGACGATCACCAAACAAACGATGATCAGCACGCGCCCGAGCTCGGCCAGCCGGCGTTGCAGCGGCGTCAGTTCGCGCTGCGAACGCTGCAACATGCCGGCGATGCGGCCGAGCTCGGTTTGCATGCCGGTCGCTACGACCACTGCGCGAGCTTTGCCGCTGGAGGCGATCGTGCCCATGTAAGCCATGTTGCGACGCTCGGCGATTTCGGTTTCCGCCGACAAGATCGCGTGGGCGTCCTTCTCCGTCGGCAGAGACTCACCGGTCAAAGCGGCTTCCTGGACATTGAAGCTGTAGCTCTGCAACAGCCGAACATCGGCCGGGATGTTGTCGCCGGCTTCCAGTTCGACGATGTCGCCGGGTACCAGTTCGTTCGCGGGAATCGTGGCCAAGCGTCCATTGCGCAGCGCCTTGGCCATCGGAGCCGACATCTTTTCCAGCGCGTCGAGCGCTCGTTCGGCTCGCTCTTCCTGAAAGAAGCCGATCAGGCCGTTGAGCAGCACGATGGCGATGATCGCCGTGGCATCGACCCATTCGCCCAGAGCCCCCGAGATGACTGCCGCCGCGATCAAGATCCAAATGACCAAATCGGTGAACTGAGCGAGCAAGCGCCGCCACAGGGGCACCGGCGGTTCCACGGCCAGCTGATTCCAACCGAACGCGCGGCGGGCTGCCGCCAGCTGAAGATCGCTGAGCCCTTGCTGGAGTTCGACGGCGAAATGCGCCAACAACTCGGGCGCCGAACGCGTATGAGCCGCCGCAAGAAAGCTGTCGCTGCCGGCCGCCGATCGATGCGCGGTGGCAGCGCCCGAGCCAGGCTGGTTTCCACTGAACTGCTGAGTTTCCATTGCCCGCGCGCGTCCTTACGTTGAGAGGTCAGCTTTGATTTTAACAGCCCGCCGAAGAAGTCGATGCGCTCCCTGCGATTTGCGATGCGGTTGGTCGTCGCTGCCGAGCTGGAACGCTTGGCCATGCGTTGCGCTTCTCGGGCTACCGAGCGAGTCGGCTATCGTCTGTGGTACATCACGCCGTGATGTGATCCGCACCCGCCGAGAAGGCAGCCCGAATTCTGCTACATCGAACCGGCTTGCCGGGTGCGGGTCACATCAGGGCCTGATGTACCACATACCATTGCCGACTTGTTTGTCGCGGCAAAGCTTGAACGCTTGGCCATGCGTTGCGCTTCTCGGGCTACCGAGCGAGTCGGCTATCGTCTGTGGTACATCACGCCGTGATGTGATCCGCACCTGCCGAGAAGGCAGGCCCCAATTGCGTTCCGTTG
>JBQCEI010000333.1:0-4286 GCA_051960375.1 Aureliella sp.
CTATATTTATTGTTGTGTGATTGTTTTTCATATTTGTGCTTTTCCTTTTTGTTTTTCTTTCGCCTGCGATTAAATAGTTCTGGCGCTGCGGAATGTGAAGTCTTCGCGATCGCAATCAGCCGCCAACGTCAAAACCTGATATCGAGGTCCGACTCGGGGATGTAGTCCAGGTCGTAGCGTTTGCGGGGAACGACCGGATCCAAGGCTACGCAGTTGCGGCGCTCTGCGTGCTCGCGAGCCGTTTTGAGATTGAAGCAATAATAAACGTTGTGCTCGCACTCGTTGCAAAAGCGAACGTTATCAGCTTCTTCACCTGGCTTGAGATTTTCCCAGCGCTTCGGGCAGCGGTACTGAAATTCAATCCTTTCCGGCTGCGAATCTTGCCCCGCTGGCCAGAGCGTCCTCTGGATCGAACCGGGGCACCGTTCGATCGGTGCCATCGCCAGCAAGCTTATCCAATTCCAATCGAGCGACGGCAAGAGCTGGCGTCGCTCTTCCAGCAAGGCCGTCCGCCGCGGATCGTCGCTTGAGAGTTCTTGCAGTTCCACATCGATGCGCAGCAGCCCGGCTCGCGGATCTTGACGTTCGTCGAGCCAATCGGCATAAACGAGCCGAATCGACAGATCGGTCGGCTCGAAAAGAATCTCGCGAATGAAGGCTTGCTCCTCGCGATAGCGTTCCAGCAGGCTCGAGTACATGATGCATTCCCTTAGAATCTCTGATCTCATTGTGTCTTGGTGCCTGAGTGGTTTGCTTTTTCCCACCAAGGCATCAAGACGCCAATAAAGCCTATGATGATTATCACAAACGTCGCGTCTGGTCGCAAATCGATGGGCGACGGGTGACTTCTCAGACGGAGCCAATTCTTTCATGGTGCACAGCGTCAGCCGATTCGAGGCCAATCTGTTGTCGATTCTCTATGCGGTCCTCGGCGACCGCGGGGGTGGCCCATGGATGTCGAAGATCCTGCAACCGATTCCTCAGCCGAAGTGCCTCAGCCGCGACACCGTTCGGCTGGTCGAGCAAGCGCTCGCCAAAGGGATGTCGCTGTGGCTGGCCAGCGCCGATGGCTGGCGCGTCGAGCGATTCCTGCGCAATGAAAAACCGGTGAGCGGCCGCTTGTGGGAACGCACTTCGCCGAGCGATTTGGGGCTTGCATTTTCGCGCAAGTCGCTCGAGTTCCTCGTCTGGCTGACGGCCAAACAGCCGCTGTTGCCCGAGAACCGATGGCAGGCGCCGCTGGGCGCTCTGACCGTTGGCGATCAACTGCTGATCTTGCGGACGCTGAGCGCACTGACGGCAACTCCGGTTGCGACGCGGTGGTTTGCCGAGCCGGTCTTTACCAAACAGCCTCTGATCGCTCTGTTTTTTCTGGACTCCATCGCCGACGAGCGCAGCGAGCTGAAAATCGACTTCACGCCGTGGATGCATGGCGCCGGAGCGATCGTGCTGGAATGTTTGCAGAGCGAGCTAGCCGAGCGCTGGGTGCGCATAGAGCGCGCCAAGCGACAAATCCAACGTCCCGAACAGATGGTCCGCCTAGGCAAGCTCCAGCAACAAGTGCTCGGTGCGCTGACCGATGCTGCCGAGCAGAGCGGCCGCCGCGATCTGTGTCGGTTCTTGCTCATGGCGCTCGCGGAACTCACCACCGAAGAAGGGAGCGCGCGCGAATGGGTTCGCAGCCTCAAAGTCGATCATTTGCGATTGGCCGACCGAACACCCTTTTATCAAACCGCGTCTGCTTTCTTGGGCTTTGCAAAACAGCTCAGGCGTTGGACCGAAGCTTGCGCTGCGACCGGCTATTTCGACGAAGGATACCAGGCAGCGCAGTTGTGGCTGGCCGACTGGGAACGATACGATGGAGATGGCGTCAGCCGGAGAGCGCTAGCGATGGTGAAAAATATGAGTTTTTAGCTGTCGCTTGTTTTTAACGCAGAGGCGCAGAGGAAGAGCAGAGGACGCAGAGCAAGGGGATATCAAATGAGTCGAGCGTATCGCATCTCGGTGAGGGAAAGCGTGACCAACGTCGTCTGCGCAGAAGACCACGTCAGCTGTGAACTGGAGCTGCTGGGAATCTTGCCGGCCGATCAAATGGCCGATTTGCTCGCAGCCGAGCTTACTCAAAAAGGCTTCGAGCGCGATGGCGACAAGGCCCGCCGGCAAGCCAAGGGAGTGACCGTTACGGTCGACCTCAAGAGCGGCACGGTCACCGTCCGCGCCCAGAAATCAGAAGAAGTCGAGATCCAGGGCGAGAAAACCGGTTACGTCTACAACCTCGGCGAATCGAAGCAGCGCGAAGAAGAGCTCCGCAAGACGCTTCAGAAGGAGCTGACGACCCAGACGCACACTAAGAAAACGGAACTTCAAAAAGAGGTGACCGATGCGCTCGAAGCTCAGCTGGGCGACCTGCGCAGCGAACTGGACGGCGCCGTCAACCGCGCCACCGCCCAAGCACTCAAACAACGAGCCGCCCAGCTCGGCCAGATCAAAACGATCACCGAAGACCCGCAAGCCGGCTCGCTGACGATCGTGGTCGAAGTGTGAACGCGTTTCCTCTGCGCCCTCCGCGTTCTCTCTGCGTCTCTGCGTCTCTGCGTTAAAAAATCTAGAAGCGGATTTTGCGAAGCGTAGTGGCAGGTTCGTCCCTCGCTTACACGTCGGGTTACCAAAACCGCGGGCTACCGCCGGGCGGCTG
Organism: Aureliella sp.; assembly: GCA_051960375.1. Lineage (GTDB taxonomy): Bacteria > Planctomycetota > Planctomycetia > Pirellulales > Pirellulaceae > Aureliella. Next base: position 2,696 of record JBQCEI010000333.1, read on the forward strand.
ATAAAAACGAAATGAGAACGGCCATAGGATGAGTGTCATCGTCTCCGAGCAATCGCTGGCTCAGCAGCTCTCGACCGAACAGGCGGTCGAGCTGGCTTATGCCGACGTGTTGCTCGACACCTACAACGACTTGCAGCGCAGTTTGCCGGTGCTGATCGAATGCGAGAAGGATCTGGCGCCGTTTGTGTACATGAATATGCGCAGCCGGCTCAAGCAGGCGGGCGTTCAGTGCTTGTATCTCGACGGCCGTCCGCGGCAAGGCCAGCCCGCCGATCCGTCGTGCGGGCTGGTCGGCATGATGATCGCCCAGCTACGCGATGCGGTGCGCGGGGCGATGGAAAAGCGGGTCGTCGTGCTGCCGCACTTGGATCTGCTCACGACCAGCCAAGGGGGGCTGACCAGCGAAGCTCGTGAGGTGATTCCGCTGCTGTATGAGAACCCCGAGCTGGTGTGGCTCAGTTTCAAAGACCCGAGCTTTCCGCTGCCCGAGGTGATCGAGAACTTGTTTCCGCGCCGGTACACGATGTTGGGCATTCCGCGTTCGCGGCTCAAGCAACTCGTCACCCAACGCGAGGCCCGCAAGTTCGGCCGGCAGTTCAATCCTTGGTCGCTCTACAAATACGTCTCGGGCATGAATGCGGTGCGGCTGCGCAAACTGCTTTCGACGCTCGAAGGGGAAGACTATCCGGCTGATCCGCGACGGACGTACCAGCAAGTGCGCCAGGCGACGGCCCGCGGAACGCTCGAAGTGCCGCACGTCGATCTGGACACCGAGATCGGCGGTTACGCTCGCGTCAAAGCCCGGCTCAAATCCGAAATCCTCGATGTGCTGTCCCGCAAAGAGACTCTCAGCAACCCCGAGGAAATCGCCCGCATGGAACAGCTCATTCCGCGCGGCATGATTTTTTGGGGACCTCCCGGCACCGGCAAGACGCTGTTTGCCAAAGCGATGGCCACGGCGATCGGCGCGGCAATCACGATCGTGTCCGGGCCCGAACTGAAAAGCCGCTGGGTGGGTGAAAGCGAAGAACGCTTGCGACAAGTCTTCCATCGTGCGCGGCAGTCCGCGCCGGCGATCATCGTGTTCGACGAGCTCGATTCGTTCGCAGCGGCTCGCGGAACGTACACAGGATCGGGTGTGGAACATTCGATGGTCAACCAGTTGCTAACGGAAATGGATGGCTTCCACAGCGAAGAACTGGTGTTTGTGGTCGGCACGACGAACTTTGTCGATATCCTCGACCCGGCTCTGCTGCGGCCGGGACGGTTTGAATTCCATCTGCATATTCCGCATCCCGATGCGCACGACCGCCGCGAGATTTTAAGGATCTATAACGCCAAGATGCGGCTAGCGATGGACGATCCGGCCATCGAGTTCGCCGTCAAACGGACCGGAGAATTTGTGGAAGGTGCCAGTCCCGGCACGCGCTTTACCGGCGATCACATCAACGCCCTTTGCCGAGCGATCGGTCGCTTGCGACTGCGCGATGGCATTGATGGGCCGACGACATCCGAGATCATCGACCGCGCGCTGACCGAATGGATGGAGCGGCCGAAGATGACGCACGCCGAGGAACGCGTGGTGGCGACG
>JBQCEI010000334.1:0-3507 GCA_051960375.1 Aureliella sp.
CACAACCCGTCGCCGCTGGTTCTGGTGAACGTCTTGAAAGCCTGGGAGGATACGCAGCCACAACCGGCCGCCGCTTCCGACCAGCTGCGGCGGGTAGCGATCGCGGCGCTGGCCAGCGACACGCCGCAAATCGTGCTGGCTGCGGCGGCCGCATTGGCCCAGCAAGGCACGGCTGAGGACGTGCGGACGCTGCTGGCTGAGATCCTGAAGCGACCGGCCGATGGATCGGTCACTCGGCACGCGATGCGGATTGCCGTTAAGACTTTGCTGCGCCAATCCGGCATCGCCGATCGCGCGCTGGCTGGCTGGATACTCGAGTCGAAATTCACTACCGAAGTGATCGGCGACCGCGCCGAATACACGGACGCCGAGGCGAGCGAGTTGGCAAGTATCCTTTCGGCGGTCGATTCGCCCCGCGCCGCCGAAGCGCTCTTGAGCTACGTGCTTTCGTCGGCCGAAGGCTCGGCCGCTTTTCGCGGGCCCGCTTTGAAATTGGCCTCCAAGCACATGTCGCCGTTGTTTGCCGATGCGGTGGTATCGCTGCTGGAGCAATTAGCTCCTTCTCAACAAGAAGCACGGGCCACTCTCTTTTCGGAATCGCTCGATCCACAAACGCAGCTGGCTACCGAAGCCATTGCATCGCTGCGGGAGTCGGGACAACCGGTTCCGCTGGCGCTCGGCGGACTGATCGAAATGAAAGTCGTATCGCTGGCTAGCGGCATCTCCGAGCGGCTCTCCGGTGCGGGCGCCGCCAAGGCGATCACTTGGCATGAACCCGGCGGAAAACTGTGGCAAATCGAGCAGCGAGCTCACCGAGGCGAAAGCCGCGACAAGCATTCGTTTTTCTCGAGCTTCACGCTGGGCGAAACCTACGTCGGCATGTTTTCAACGAGCGATTTTCAATGCCCGAAAGAACTGAGCTTTTGGATCGTAGGTCACGATGGTTATCCGAACATGCCGGCGGGTAACAAGAACCTGGCTCGTCTGGTAAACGCTGACTCTGGCGCCGTATTGCGGTCCGCCGAGCCGCCGCGAAACGATGTGGCGCGAAAGATCGACTGGTATCTGTCGCAGTGGGCCGGCCAGCCGGTTCGCTTCGAGTGCATCGATGGTGATTCTGGCAAAGCGTATGCCTGGATCGGTGTCGGCGGATTCTCACTGCCAGAGCTGAATCCGTCGGATATCGACGGTGCGGTCGCCAAGCTCGCGGGCCTCGTCGAACTGAACGTCGCTCCTGCCGCCAAGGCGGAACTCGAACGTTTGCTGGAGCAAGAGAAGCTCAGCGACGCGAGCCGCGCTCGCTTGACGGCGGCCTATGCGAGCAGCCGCGGCTTGGGCCTAGGCAAACTGCTGGCGGAAGTGGCCGACAAGCGCGGCCAGAGCGCCGCCGTTCCCAAAGCGATCGCACTTGGCGAGCCCGAAGACTATCGCAAAGCCTGCCACGACCTGGCCGTTCTGCTGGCTGGACAGATGACGCTCTCCGAGCAATCGCAGCTGGCCCGTGGCTTGATCGCCAGCGCCGATGGGCGGCGGCTCTTGATCGAACTGGTCGACAATGGCCAGATGGCTTCGCAGAGTCTCCGCAATCTGAAAGAGCTGCTCGGAACGTCGCCCGAGGATGAAGACAGCCAGCGGCTAGCCGAACTGAGCGACGCAGCCAGCGCCGCGCCGAGCGAAGCAGAAATAGCGATTCTCAAACGCATCCAAGCTTTCAAGCCGCAGGATGCCGATGCCGAGCGCGGCAGGCAAGTCTTCGAAAAGAACTGCGCCAACTGTCACAAGCTGCGCGGCGTGGGGCAATTGGTTGGCCCGCAGCTCGATGGCGCGGCGGCACGCAGCTTTGAGCGCCTGGCCGAGGACGTGCTGTTGCCCACCCGCACTGTCGACAAGGCGTTCCGCATGAGTTCGTTGCTGCTGGACGACGACCGAGTCGTTGTCGGCCTAGCGCGCGAATCGGCCGATGGTCAGATGCAAGTCGTCGGCTCCGACGGCAAGATTCAAAGCGTCGATCCCGACGCGGTCGTCTCGCGCAGAGATACAACGCGCTCGCTGATGCCCGACAACTTTGCCGAGCTGCTGAGCGATCGCGACCTGGGCGACTTGATGCAGTTCATCATGCAGCGGTGAGGCCGATTCCGATTGGGGCCGCGCAGGCGGTTGCTGGCCCAACGTGGGACGGCAGTCCTCTGCCGTCAGCACCCGGCAAGCCGGCCAGCCCGCACCTTAATCTCTGCCCTTGCTGCGCAGCAGTCCGAAGAAGAGAAGAGCAAGACGGGCAGAGTCGGCCGCTGTGGCAGGTGCTGACGGCAGAGGACTGCCGTCCCACGTTGGGCCACCAACCGATTTGGCAGCCCGAGAGTCCAGCGGCCGGCGGAATCCGCCGGCCGCTGATGCGCTACGTTACTAAAGCCTACTCGGGCTTGAGCACCACGGTGGCTAGTGGCGGCAAGGTCACGAGCATCGAGGCGGGCCGGCCGTGGTGGCCGTGCCACTCGGCATTGCAGCCGGGGTAGTTGCCTACGTTGGTGCCCGCATAGTAGCTCGAGTCGCGGTTGAAAATCTCGCGATAGTATCCAGCCTTCGGAACGCCGAGCCGGTAATTCTCACGCACGATCGGCGTAAAGTTGCAGGCGACGACCAGGAAGTCATCGGGATTCTCGGCTTTGCGCGTGTAGGCGATCACGCTGTCGTTGCCGTTCATGCAATCGAGCCACTCGAAGCCTTCGACGCGGAAGTCGATTTGGTGTAGAGCCGGCTCGCGCTGCATCATCGCATTAAGATCGGCGAGCAACTGCTTGATGCCGCGATGCGTATCCCACTGCAGCAGATCCCACTGAATCTCGGCGTCGTAGTTCCATTCGTGCCACTGAGCCAGTTCGCTGCCCATGAAGAGCAGCTTCTTGCCCGGGTGCGTCCACATGTACGAATAGAGCAGACGCAAGTTGGCAAACTTCTGCCAGAGATCGCCCGACATCTGGCTGATCAGCGAACCCTTGCCGTGAACCACTTCATCGTGCGAGAGCGGAAGTTAAAAATTTTCGGTGAAGGCATAGATCAAGCTGAAGGTCAGTTCGTTGTGGTGATACGCGCGGTGGATCGGCTCGTGCCGCATGTAGCGGAGCGTGTCGTTCATCCAGCCCATGTTCCACTTCAGCGAGAAGCCCAAACCGCCGCTGTCGGTCGGCCGGCTGACACCGGGCCACGCGGTCGATTCTTCGGCGACCGTCAGCACGCCGGGATACTGCGTGTGTGCCTGTTCGTTGAACTCGCGGAGCATGTGGATTGCATCGAGGTTCTCGCGGCCGCCGTAGACGTTGGGAATCCACTGGCCCGCTTTGCGGCTGTAGTCGAGGTACAACATGCTGGCCACCGCATCCACGCGCAGGCCATCGATATGATACTTGTCGAGCCAGAACAAGGCATTGGCGATCAGGAAGTTCCGGACTTCGTTGCGTCCGTAGTTGAAGATCATCGTTCCCCAGTCGGGATGTTCACCCTGACGCGGGT
>JBQCEI010000335.1:0-2910 GCA_051960375.1 Aureliella sp.
CGAGTTCTCTCCGCGCTCTCCGCGTCCTCCGCGGTAAAAAACTCAAAGGACAACGCATGACCGCTGCCATCGAGCTGCAGCATCCGCTGGTGCAGCATCACCTGACGATCCTGCGCGACGCGCGGACTTCGCCGGCGGAGTTTCGCGCCCAAACGCGGCGGCTGGCGATGCTGTTGGGCGCGGAGGCCACGGCCGATTTGCCGCTGACCGACCTCCGCATCAGCACGCCGATCACCGATTTCGTCGGCAAGGAATTGGCCGTGCGCATCGCCCTGGTGCCGATCCTGCGAGCCGGCTTGGGTCTGGTCGAGCCGATGCAGGAATTGCTTCCGGATGCCGAAGTGTGGCACTTGGGCATGTACCGCGACGAAGCCACGGCCAAGCCGGTCGAGTATTACTGCAAGCTCCGCGAAGGGCATCCTTGCGACATCGCCATGGTGCTCGATCCGATGCTGGCCACCGGCGGCAGCGTGCTGTCGGCGATCGAGACGCTCAAGCGTTGGGGCTGCAAAGACGTCCGCGTGCTGAGCGTCATCGCCGCTCGGCCGGGACTGGAGCTCTTGCAAGCCAAGCATCCCGACGTGCGCCTCTTCGTTTGCGCGGTCGATCCCGAGCTGAACGAACGCAACTTCATCGTCCCCGGGCTCGGAGACGCCGGCGACCGGATCTTCAATACGAGCCTTTGACTGCCGCTCTTTTTTTACCGCGGAGGACGCGGAGAGCGCGGAGTAAGGAAATTACGCCGACGTGTCGAGGCCGACCATGCTCAAAAGCTTTAGCGCGTTGGTCGTCGGCGTCGGACCGGAGCGCATCTGGTAATCGAACCGCATCCGCTCGGCGCCTTCGGAGCGTTCGAAGTATTCGCGGAAGTGCACGATCTGGCTAATGCGCTGCACTTCGCTCTGATCGGCCAGCTCGAGATCGTGCGTCGAGATCGCTCCGACGGCTCCGCACTGGAGCAAGCGTTCGACCACTTTCATCACCGCGATCTGGCGCTCGCGACTGTTCGTGCCCTGCAGGATTTCATCGAGCAGGAACATGACGGGAGCTGAAGCAGCGGTGCCATCACCGCTGCGACTTCCGCTAGCGCGCTCGGCGATGTCGACCACTTCCTTCAGCCGCTTGAGTTCGGCCATGAAGAACGACACGCCTTCTTTCAGGCTGTCGCGCACGCGGATGCTGGTGGCCAGTTCAAACAGCGGCGTGCGATACTCGCGAGCACACACCGGCGCTCCGCAGCGAGCGAGAATCTGATTGAGCCCGAGGGCTCGGAGCAGCGTGCTCTTGCCAGCCATGTTTGACCCGGTGACCAGCAGCAGCGGTTGTGCGCGGGACAGGGTCAAGTCGTTGGTGACCCGCTGCGCATCGGGCAACAGTGGATGGCCGAGCGCCGTTACGCTGAAGATCGTCCCGGCATCGCTGCACGGCTCGGCAAAGCACCACTGGCGGTACTCATCGGCCAGCGTTGCGCCGGCGATCAGCGCTTCGCACTCACCGAGCGCCTCGAACCACTGATGCGAAGCGTCGCTGAACTTCTGCTGCCACCGCTCGAGGCTCTCCATGACGCGGAAGTCCCAGGCGATCGCCAACTGCAGCATGAGGTAGACGATATAGAAGAGCGGATCGCGCTGGAGGTTCGCCAGGCGCACGCGCCACAGCAACTGCCGAAAGCCGGCGACCGCCGAGCGCTCGCCGCGGCTAGCCCGCTGCCGAATGTCGGCAATCAACGCACTCTCGCCGGGCAAGTCGCCGATCTGTTCGAACACGCTGCTGAGCTGCTGCGCGTCGCGGTTCGGGCCGGTGACGCGAATGAAGATGTCGTGCAACCAGCTGCCCCAGCCGAGCGTCAGCAACAGATTGATCGCAAACCCGGCGCCGAGCAGTCCTGCGGCGATCCACATCGCTACCGCCTGCGGTTCTTGCGACAGGCCGGCGATAACCAGCGCGATCACTCCGCAAAGCACGAGCAGCGGTCCGGCGAATGAGAGCCCGTGGGCCAAGCGATGCGTCGGCAGCCACCGCGGGCCGGCAGCCCACTCGGATAACCGCACCGCGTCCTCGGCACCTACGCTGATGCTGGCGATGCACTCGAGGATCGCTTCGCGCTCGGCAGCGGCGTCACGAAGCTCTTGCACGGCGGCTTGGCGCTCGTGCAACACCGTCCAACTCGGCACCGCCAGCAACCACTCGCAAAGCGTCTTGCGTCCCAGGCTAGTGCTGGGCAGAGCCAGCAGTTGCCACAGGCTGGCTTCACCGAAAAGATCGAGGTCGTCGGCCAAACTCGATCGCTCGGCCGAGGCCGATCCGAGCGTCGGCATGTCGCTCCAGCGGCGATCGAGCCGCGCGAGCAGCCGCTCATAGAGTTGTGCTTGGCGCTGCGCGGTCACTTCGTTCAGCCGCAGATGTTCATGCAGCGTGACCACGACTAGAAACAATCCCGCCGCGGTCCAGCCGACCGTCATCAACACTCCGCGCGGCTCGGCGCCCATGAAGCCCGACGCGATCAAAATGGCCGCGACGAAAAACAGGATAGTTCGCGCGATGACGAACCAAGCGTTGCGTTCGGCCAGGCGTTTGCGCACGGCCGCGATGTGCGCGAGCCGCTGCGCGTAGCGCTCGCGTGCCGAGGTTCCCGCGTTTGATGGTAAGTTCGCGTTAATTGGCATCTATTTCCAAAGCTCTAACGTCTGTTCGAATCGCGAAGCGACCGCATGCATTAGGTTGCGATCTTCTTGTAACCCGACGCGTAAGCGAGGGACGAACCTGCCACAAAGCTCGACAAACAATCGTTGGTCTGCCAAAGCCGAACATATCTGCGCTCCTGCCCCTCACCCCCCGGCCCCCTCTCCCCGAAGCGGGGCGAGGGGGAGACAAGACAAGAGTTGCGCTCGCCCGCTATAACTCTTCTCC
>JBQCEI010000336.1:0-5154 GCA_051960375.1 Aureliella sp.
AATCTGATGTCGCTGAGGAACCGATACCCGAACCGCCGCCCGATTGACTTTGTTCTTGCTCATGCAGCAAGTTTTAGCGCACCGCCCGTGACCTGACTAGAACGGGCTGCAATAAATTCACAGCCTCTCCTCTGCCGTCAGCACCCGCCACAGCGGCTGACTGTGCCCGTCCAGCTCTTCTGTTTTTTCTTTGGGCTGCTTCGCAGCGAAGTGAAGAGGATAGCGGTGCGCGCCGAGCTGCTTGCCGGGTGCTTGACGGCAAGGGACTGCCGTCCCACGGTTCGGCCACTTTCCTTTTGCGCTGCCGAAAATGGCTGTTGACGATCAATTCTTTTTGCCAATGACCGAACGTGTCTCGGGCATTTCGATAATTCAGGCGTCCCATGCACAGGAGGCCGGAATCATGCGAAACATTCTTGCAATCGCGATGCAGTCGCCCGACGATTACGTGGTCAGTCTCGAGTATCTCGACAGCAAGGGAGCTGTCACGCGGCGCATCGTCAGTCCGATCCGATTCCTCACGGGCGGGCGCTTCCTGGGGCTGTGCTTGTGCCGCGAAGAGCCGCGGCAGTTCTATCTGGATCGCTGCCGCAATTTGAAGCTGTGCCGAGCTTCGGACTTCGTGATGCCGGTGCCGGTGACGGTGATTCCGCCACTGCCTATGCCCGCGGCTGCAGTTCCCACTGGTGATGTGGTCGCGTGCCTTTGACAACCTGCAGCGCCGGCCAGCGGTCGAACTGGTCGGCTAGCCGGCCGGTCGCCTCGGCGTCGACCCCGCCGCGATGGACGTTCAAAAGGTAACGTACCGTCAGCGGTTTCTCAGGATCGAGTGGCACGTCGGCGTCGCGCGATAGCGACGGCCCGATCCAGCCGTCCTCGCGGACATGCCACTTGACCGGATGGCTCGGGTTGTCGCGATGGTCGATCAGCGTCAGCCCTTCGAAGACCGTCCCGCCGGCAGACTTCGAATTATCTTTTGGAGCTGGCGCGATCGGGCCGCTGTAATCGACCCAGCGATTGGGCTGGCCGAATAGTGCCTTCTCGCCGACTGAGCCGTCGCTGCCGGTGACCGCGCCTTGGCCGAAGACGATCGACAGGCTCTTGGCCACGCGCAGCCCGAGCACGCCAAAGTTGTTCTTGTGAAAGACGACTCCTTGGCCGTCGCCGCGGAAATCGCTCTGCATTTCGAGCGACCACTCGTCGCCGGCCGGACGCAGCGTGACGAACACGTCTTGGCGGGCCAGCGGCTGGGGATCGTGGCCGTCGAGCCAGTGCAGTTCGAAGGCGATGCGGGCTAGCTCGTCACCGTCTTCGATCGCATACCACTGCTTCTGCACGATCCGGCCCGGGCGACCCTCGCTCCAAAAGTCTTGCCCCATCAAATCGTTGTGAGCAAACCACAGCGAACGATGATGATCGTGATTGGGCGCCCCGGGATGCCCGAGCCGCGTCAGACTCCGGCCGCTCGGCCCGACCACCGGATAGAAGTACGGGCGCGGCACCAGCGGCGAAAAACGCCAACGTGTCACCTCAGCGTCGCGCACCAGAAAAGAAAATTCAAAGTCGCCCGTGCGTTCAATGCGGCAGTTGGGAAGCGGATGGGGCATGTTGCGGGTCCGGGTGGCTAGGGAGGAATTTTACGTAACGGGCTTCGGCCTACTCGTTCCCAGGCTCTGCCTGGGAACGCGCTGTCTTCGAGGCTCTGCCTCGCCGGGCGGCGAGATAGGCCAACCTTCAGCGCGGGTTCTGGGAGGCGGAGCCTCCAAGACAGTGCGTTCCCAGGCGGAGCCTGGGAACGAGGATGGGAATTTATTTTGATTCTAGCATGCATGCCGGATGCACCGGCCGCGAGGCTCGCCAAGCGGGTTTCCGGAGAGGCCCCGAGCGGAAAAATCTGGATCAGCCATGGTCTACGTCACCCTAATTCACCTAAACTATCTGTGGTAAAGAACTCGAATCATTCTGGTCAGATTCTGGAGGTAAGGACGATGCGCAGCTGGCTGTGGGTACTTGTGGGACTGATGGCTGCAGCGATTCCAATACCTGCGTGGGCTTGTCCCTTCTGTTCCGCTGTCTCGCAAACGCTTCGGCAAGAAATGAAATCGATGGACGCCGTGGTCCTGGCCGAAGTGACCGGCGCCGGCGAGAGCGAGACCGAAGCCGAGTTCAAAGTCCTCGAGGTGATCAAGGGCGAGCAATTGCTCAAGCCCGGTCAGACGATTCGCGCCGCTTACTTCGGCACCGCCCCGAAGGGTTCGAAGTTCCTGATCATGGGAGTCGATCCGCCGGAGCTGCTCTGGTCCTCGCCCCTGCCGGTCTCGGCTAAAGCGATCGATTACATCAAAGCGATCAGCAAGCTCCCCGACGATCTGCACAAGCAACTGCAGTTCTACTTGCAGTATCTGGAGAACCCCGAGGCATTGCTAGCTCGCGACGCCTACGATGAATTCGCACAGGCACCTTATGCCGACGTGCGGGAACTGAAGGACAAGCTGGATCGCGAAAAGCTGCTCAGCTGGATTCAGGATCCGAACATGCCAGCCGATCACAAGCGACTCTACCTGGTGATGCTTGGCATTTGCGGCAAGCCGGAAGATGCGGACCTGATCGAGAAGTTGCTTCGTAGCCAAGACCCAAACCAACGGGCCGGCCTCGATGCAATGATTGCTTGCTATGTCACGCTCCGCGGCGCCGACGGTTTGAAGCTGATCGATGAGCTGTTCCTGGCCAACAAGAAGAGCGCGTATGCCGACACCTATTCGGCGATCATGGCTCTGCGTTTCCACGGAACCGATGGCAACGTGGTCGACAAGTCGCGGATCCTCAAGTCGATGCACTTGATTCTCCAGCGCCCCGAGCTCGCCGACCTGGTGATTCCCGACCTGGCTCGCTGGGAGGACTGGTCGCAGATCGACACGCTGGTGACGCTGTTCAAGACGGCCGATGACAAGTCGAGCTGGGTGCGCGTGCCGGTGATCAACTACTTGCGAGCTTGCCCGCTGCCGGAAGCGGCCGCTCAACTGACTGAGCTGGAAAAGATCGACCCGGCCGCCTTCAAGCGAGCCACCTCGTTCTTCCCGGTCCCGCAGCCCGCTTCGCCGACGAAGAAGCAGTCCAGCTCGATCGTCCCCGTCGCGCCGGCCGGACGTCTGTACGCGAACTTGCCCAGCGACATGCCGCTCGCGATGGGGTCGCCGGTGCCCGGCGCCTCGGCGCTGAACGCGCCGGCGCTGGCTGCACCGAACCCGGCGGCGGTTGCCTGCGTAGTCGCTATGGCGGCCGTAACGATGATGCTTGCCATGTGGCTGGCCATCACCGGTACCGGCACCCGCAGCATCGTTGCCTATGCCTGGGCATGCGTGGCCTCCCGAAACGGCTATTAATCTGCAGCGGTTAGTTGGTCTCAATCAAAGCGTACGAGCGTAAGTGTGTCTGCCATGAGCATGGTTGCAGCCAATCGAGAACAGCGAGCCTACGAGGCTCCGATTTCCAGCAGCGACGAACTGGTTTACCAATCGGTCAGCCGCAGTGCGGTGGCCTCGATGGTTCTGGGAGCACTTGGCCTGCTGTCTTTCGTCTTCGTTGGCCTGCTGCTTCTGCCGATCGCCGGCTTGCTGCTCGGCATTAGCGCGCTGCTAGCGATCCGAAAGTATCCCGGCGAGCTTTTGGGCAAACCGGTCGCTTGGATGGGCGTTGCGCTCTCCGGCTTCACGCTCTGCGGAGCCCCGGCCTACCACGCTTATGTCTATGCGACCGAAGTGCCGCCGGGCTACCAACGAATCGCCTTCGGGAGTCTGATCAGCCCGACCGGAGCTCCCGATTTGCCGCCTGCTCAGGCGCTGGAGCTCGACGGCCAAGATGTCTTCATCAAGGGCTACATTCATCCCACCTCGATGGATTCGCCGCGAGCCAAGAAGTTCGTGCTGGTGCCAGACCTGGGCACGTGCTGCTTCGGCGGCCAGCCTCCGCTGACGCACATGATCGAAGTCACGCTGACCGGCGACAGCTATGCGACCAAGAGTCTGCGGAAGCTGAAACTGGCAGGCACTTTGCACGTCAATCGAGCTCTCAAGCCAATCGACGGTCTGGAAGGCGTATACTACACGCTCAAGGCCGACTACATCCGCTGAGCGCCGGCCTTTGTAGCCCGCCGCGTAAGTTTTGACGTTGCATCTTCAGAGTGTGGCACTGGCTATGCCAGTGTCTTCGGCTTCGAAGTTGAAGGGTTAGAAGGCTTGTGAAGCGTTCCAATGCCGAACCAATTTCCGCCAGAACTTTCACAAGACAGTTCGGCATTGGCGGGCGGTTGGAGGCGTGAACGCGATAAACTCCGAGAAAAGAGCCACTGGCATAGCCAGTGCCACACAAGAAGTGCACAACTAGCGCAACTTCGAATCGCCTAAAGCGGCTGCTGGATGGATGAACAGCCGCGACCGACTGCCCAACCCCGCCTTTCACGGAGCACGCGCGGATGCGTAAATTCCATTTGGTTGTTCTAGCGTTCGCCGCTTCGGTTTCGATGTTCGCCGGCAGTCCCGCCAGCGCTCAGACGACCTCCTCTAAGAGCGGCGACGAAGCCGCAGCCGGTTCGCGAGGCGCAGCCGTCACGCGACCGCTGGCTGAATCTCGCACCAGTCGGCAAACGGCCCGCAGCAAAGGGGACATCACCTTCGACGATCTCAAGTTCGATATCGAGAAGGGAGGCAAGTTCGACCGCAGCATGTTGACCAAGGATATCGAATCGCTCAACAAGCAGACGGTGCGCTTGCGCGGCTACATTCTACCCAACAGCGTCTACAAGAACTCGGGCATCGACCAGTTCGTGCTGGTGCGCGACAACATGGAATGCTGCTTCGGCCCCGGGGCGGCGATCTACGACTGCGTGCTGGTCAACATGGAGAAGGGGAAAACGACCGACTTCACCACCAAGCCGGTGGCGGTTCGCGGGAAGTTCGAAATCGAAGAATTCAAATTTCCCGACGGCACCCTGGCCGCGATCTACAAGATGACCGCGAGCGAAGTGAAGTAGGCTTCTCTTTATTTTTTACCGCGGAGGACGCGGAGAGCGCGGAGTGGGTTAGCCCATGCTCGCGATCAGTTCTTTAGCCAAGGCATCGACTTGCGATAGCGCGGTCTCTTCGTCCTTGGCGTCGC
>JBQCEI010000337.1:0-2306 GCA_051960375.1 Aureliella sp.
TCTACCTCGGACCGGAAGCTAAGAGCCTATCGAACCAACCGGTGTCGGTTCACCCATAGTTGGCCACCCTCGCAATTTCGCGGTGTGGCACTGGCTATGCCAGTGTCTTCTGCTTCGAAGTTTGAAGCGCCCGAAGGTCTGGTAAGCGTTCCAACGCCATTCCGACGTCCGCAGCGAAGTTTCGCGACATAGTCCCACATCGGAAAGCGGTCGGGCCGATGAACGCCACAAACTTCGACAAAAGAACCACTGGCAAAGCCAGTGCCACACGGAAGCGGCCTTTACGGCCGGTTCGTCCCTCGCTTACGCGTCGGGTTACAGGATTGCCGACCGCGTCAAAGCTAAGAGCCTAGAAACAGCGTCGCAACGTTGACATAGAGCAGGATCGCCAGGATGTCGTTGATGCCGGCGACGAACGGATTGCTCATCAGCGCGGGATCCCAGCCCATGCGCTGAAAAAACATCGGCAGCAGCGAACCGGTCAGCGTTCCGCACATGACGACCAACATCACCGTCAGCGGGATGATGAAAGCGGCCAGCACCGTCGGCGCGCACAGCAGAGCTGGCACCATGCCCACCGTCCCCAGCGATGCTCCCAGCACCAGCCCGGTCGACAGCTCGCGAAGCATGATGCGGAACCAGTCCGAGACGCGCACGTCGCCCATCGCCATCGCAGTGATGATCAGCGTCGCGGACTGACTGCCCGAGTTGCCGCCGCAGCCGGCGATCAGCGGCAAGAACCACTTCAGCCAGTCGTACTTGCTCAGCTCGACATCGTAGTGCCGCAGGCTGAGGATCGTGATCATGCCGGGCACGAACAAGATGCCCAGCCACATGCCGCGCTTCCACGACAACGTCAGAATGCCGGTCCGCGTGTAACTGTCTTCCAGCGGATTGACCGCCGCGATGCGCTGCGCGTCCTCGGTGGCTTCTTCCATCACCACGTCGATCACGTCGTCGTGCGTAATGATCCCGAGCATATGCCCTTCGTTGTCGAGCACCGGGATGGCCAGCAGATTAAACTTGGCCACCTTTTGCGTAACGCTCTGCTGATCCTCGCTGGCACGAGCAAAAATCAAGTCGGTTTCCATCAGCTCGCTGATGCGGACGTTCGGCTTGCCGATCGATGAGACCAGTCGCCGCGTGCTGACCACTCCGCGCAAGTGATTCGTATCGTCGACGACATAGATGTAGTAAATCGTCTCGAGGTGCTCAGCCTGCCGCGAGAGGCTCTCGAGCGCTTCGCGCACCGTCAAGCGTTCGCTCAGGCAAGCGGCCTCGGTCGTCATCAGCGCGCCGGCCGTGCCTTCTTCGAACGTCTGCAGCTGGCGAATCGCGCGACGGTCCGGAGCCGGAATCAGCGCGAGCAGTAGTTCGACGCGATCATCGGGGAGCTCACTGAGCAAGTCGACCGCATCGTCGGCCGGCAGATGAATGATCAAGTCGGCGACTTGCTTGTCATCCTCGTGCAAGAGGACTTCGACCTGCTCGTCTTTCTCGAAATAGCCGAAGATCTCGGCCCGCACGCCCGGCTCGGCATACTGCAGCACCTGCCAGGCTTCGCTCGCAGCCAGCCCTTCCATGAACTCGGCCGTGCGCCCCGGATGCAGCGCCATGCAGAATTCGCGCAGCTCCTCTCCGTTCTTCTCGGCCAGCATCTCGCGTAGCTCGGGGAGGTAGAGCGTGTTGATCATGACTCGTCCAACTAGGGAGATATGCGTGTGGCCGAGCGCCTAGCAGCTGGTGATTTCATCGACACGTTCTGTCTCGATGCCGTGTATGTCTTTTTGTAACCCGAGGCGTAAGCTTTGAAATTGCGCTTTTAGCCCGGGGCCAGTGTGGCACTGGCTGTGCCAGTGCTCTTTGTGTCGAAGTTTACCGCGTTCGCGCCCATAGGCACGCACCGATGGCAACTTGGCTAGCACCATTTCTCGGCCGACGTTGGATTTGCACTGGAACGCTTTACTGGGCCTTCTGCCCTTTCAACTTCGAAGCCAAAGCCACTGGCATAGCCAGTGCCACACTCGCAAACTCGCAACTTCAAAACTTACGCGTCGGGTTACAAGGATGTGCTGGTCGAAACGGGCTCTGTGCGCATGCCGGCTCACGAACTCCGACTGGTCGCCAGCGATCAATTATGCGGCTGAAACTCAAACTGCGTAGGGGGTATTGCGTGCATCGCCGCTTGTTCACCCCCGGCAACTGCACCTCGCTCAAATGCCAGCTGAATCGATCAACGACCCGACCCGCATACTTAGCCGCCACGCGGTCGCCCGCGGTTTGCGGCAAGGATCGGGACGCTCGCG
>JBQCEI010000338.1:0-3647 GCA_051960375.1 Aureliella sp.
TCGGGGCGAGGCCACGGCGATCGACCGCGTGGGCCCGAGCGTGGTGGCGGCAACTCCTTTGGTTGGCGCCCGCGCCCCGGCGATCTACGGCAACAGCAACTGGACGGCTCGCGAAATGTTCGGCGTCGACGAAGCCTTTCCGACGGTGCGCAACTGGCCAGTGCGGCTGGGCAACTTCTTCACCGAGCGCGATGTGGCCAGCGCGAACAAAGTCTGCGTCCTGGGTCAGACGGTCGTAAAGAATCTATTTCAAACCAGCAACCCGCTGCATCGCACGATCCGAGTGAAAAACATCCCTTTCGAAGTCATCGGCGTGCTCGAAAGCAAAGGGGCGAACATGGTAGGCGTCGATCAAGACGACGTCTTGATCATGCCCTACACGACCGTGCGCAAGCGACTGGAAGGGAGCAACTTCGATACGGTGAACCTCATCCTGGCATCAGCGCGCAGCTCGACCACGATGAAGTCAGCGGAACTCGAGATGCAGTCGCTGCTGCTGGACCGCCATGAAATTGGGCCCGGTGAGCCGGCTGATTTCGAAGTCGCCAACACGACCGAGATAGCCAACGTCTTCGGCATCATCACCGGTACGATGACGATGTTGTTGGCTTCGATCGCCGGCATTTCGCTGCTGGTCGGCGGCGTCGGGATCATGAACATCATGCTCGTTTCCGTCACCGAGCGCACGCGCGAGATTGGTATTCGCATGGCAGTGGGCGCCCGACCTCGCGATATCTTGCTGCAGTTTCTGGTCGAGTCGATGGTTCTGTCGATGATCGGTGGAGCGATTGGCATCGCCATCGGCGTCGGCGCATCGGTCGGCATGACCTCGCTGATCAATGCGTTGACCTCGGGCCGGCCATGGCCGATCGTGATCAGTTACACGACTGCACTCGGTGCTTTGGCCTTCTCGGCTCTAGTCGGCGTCGGCTTCGGTTACTATCCTGCTTGGCGAGCCAGCCGATTGGACCCGATCGATGCGCTCCGCTACGAATAGGTATTCAGCAATTTCGCTGCTTGGCTTTTAACCGCGGAGACGCGGAGAGCGCAGAGAGAAAAACAGCCAACCGCGGGCTAGCGCCCTGCGGCTTATGCAAGAAAGAAGAAGAGATGCGTCGGCCCAAGAATGTTCTCGGCACGGAGCTTCAAACGTGCAGCGTCGATCCGATGACCGGTTTTTACCGCGATGGTTGTTGCCAAACCGGATCGGAAGACCTCGGGCTGCACACGGTCTGCGCGGAGATGACCGAAGAGTTTCTCAGATTCTCCAAGCAGCGCGGCAACGACCTGAGCACGCCGAACGAAGCTTGGGGCTTTCCGGGCCTCAAGCCTGGCAATCGGTGGTGTCTGTGCGTGCTGCGCTGGAAAGAAGCTCTCGAGGCCAACATGGCGCCGCGCGTTGTGCTGGGCGCGACGCACATGTCGGTGCTCGAGTTTGTCGATCTGGAGGATCTTCAGCGACACGCCGTCGAAGAGTGAGTTTTATCAGCCGGCACGCGTTAGCGTCCGGTTTCTTCCGCACGTGCACTGATGCCTGACACCTGACCCCCCTACCGCTTGCTGCGCGGCATGGGTTGTTCGGAGTGCCCTCCCTCGGCGGAATTGCGCGTATGCGGTGGCGGGTCCTTCTTATCCATGCTGCGAGGTCCGCCGGGCAACTCTTCGCGCGGCTCGGTGTGGTTCGGATTCTGACGCTTATCGGATCGATTATTGTGTGGCATGATTGGGCTACTTCCTGATTGCTGAGGATTCAAACCGCCCTGCCTAACGATCATTCGGGGCGGAACCAGAAAGTGTTGCAATCCCCGCGCCCTTCCGAGTGACACTTGCTGACTAGAGCAATGGAGGCATTGTGCTCAGGTTGTTTTTTACCGCGGAGACGCGGAGAGCGCGGAGGTAGGCTACGCCGGCGCGGAGCGCGGGGCGCAGCGAAACGGGTGGACCTCGATCCTTTGCCAGACCTTCCCGACCACGTACGGATCGGTTGCAAGCCACTGGTCGAGGCTCGTTCGATCGGGAAATTGGACGATGCAAGTTGAACCGATCATCGTCCCGTCATCATCGAGGATCGCTCCTCCTTCTTTCATGCGACCATCGGAAAACATCTCTGCTGCGACGGCTAAATGGGCCGGCCGTGCCGCCGCGCGACGAGCGGCCGCCTCACCATCGTTCCCGTCCCAAGCGATCACCAGAAACTGCAGCATCGCTCCAAAACTCCAGGGGTCAAGCGTTCAATCTCGATGGCACTCTGATACTCTTTTTAACACAGAGTCTCAGGAAGATCTTGGCACCTCAGCGCTAAAAAAACAACTCGGCATAGCCCGCCCCCGATCACATCAAAACGCCTTCGTGTCTTTGTGTCTCTGTGGTTCCTCCTTATCACCGAACCAACGGCCAAAACGGACGCAAAACTGAACTTGGCGCGGCCGCGCAGATTCTCTACCGTCCAGCCCCCGTGCGCATTGATGGACCCGGAAGAGAAAAACACTAGTGGCGGATTTCGGACGATGAGAGCTTATCGAACCTGGGCTGCTTTCCTTGGCGCCGCGTTGTGCTCGGCCGTGCCGACTGGTGCGCAAGCCCCTCAATATCCGAACAAGCCTCAGCGCGATTACGGCGGCTGGGAAGCTGCGCCGCGAGCTGCTGCGTCACGACCTGGTGGGCTGAGCAACGGGGTCAAGCAAGCTAACTTTCAAGCGCCGGGAGGCAACTTCGATCCCGGCTCGCTCCCTGCCCTGCCCTCGGGCTTCGGCGGCGCAAGTCTCCCACAGCAGATGGATGCCGCGCCGTCGCTCGGGAGCGCTCCAAATCTTCCGAGCACTTCGATGCCCGCTGAAGGAGTCATGCAGGCTGGCGGCGCAGTCCAGCCGGCTTACGACCAGTTCGCCAATCCGGGCGGCCAGCTTCAAGCGACCGACGTGCGCCAAGCCAGCGGCTCGGCGCTCCGCGACGTGTCGCAAGCCAATGTCCCGGTCCTGCCGCCTCAAAGCTATTCGCAGCCGGGCTTCGGTCAGCCGGCCTATGCGTCACAACAGGGCGGCCAGTCCGCACAGAGCCATCTGCGATCGATCCCCGCCAACGTCGCTCAGCAGCGACAGATGCACAACGGCACCGAGTTCAACATTCCGGTCGTCACGCAGCAGGATCCGCGTTTCGTCTCGCCGCCGCCGGCGCCGCGCGTCGGCAACTTCGCGACTTCGCCTTACCAGTCCAATCCGTATCGCCTCGCGTCGTACCAGGTCAATCAACAGGTTCCGGCCCAATCGGTACAAGTCCCCGTGGGACAGGCGGGCCAGCCCGCAGTCGTACCCAACACCAGCCGCTTGCCGCAGTACCAACCAACCGTCGGCGTTTATCCGACCAGCTATCAGCAGTGCGGACCGAACATTCCAGCGGCCGGCGTACCCCAAGTCGTTCCCGGCGCAGTCGCGCCTCCGACGCTGCCACCGAATCTCACCCCGCAGCTCTACACGCCGGATAACGCAGGCTACAAACCGCTGATTTCGCTCGGCCAAGAGAACTACAACGTGCTGCTCGGCCGCGGCATCGTCGGCCAGCCCACGGTCTACGTCCCCGGCCAACCCTTTCGAAATTTCTTCCGCTATCTCTCGCCGTAAACAATCTCTTCTCTCGTGCTCGTGCTCGTG
>JBQCEI010000339.1:0-3488 GCA_051960375.1 Aureliella sp.
TAGGCTTCGCAGAGAGTGATCGTCGCGATCGCCTGCGAATACATCCGGCTGTGCGAGTGTTCGCTAGGGAACGAACCTTCTTTGTCTTGACGGCGCACGAGGAACTTCAAACCGCGCTCGACCACGCGTTTGTACTCGCCCGACTTATGCGTATTGCCGGCGCCTAAGAAAGCGTTCAGCGCCATGGCCGTTGCGCCGGTACGGTCCTCGTTGGGGGCCCCGTCGGTGTACGGTCCTTTCAAACTCCAGCCGCCGTCGGACATCTGCTGGTAGCTGAGCCACCTCAGACCGGCGTTGACCGCCGCTTCGGTGGTGGCATTGCCGCCGAACTTGGCTAGCAGCGCTCCCTTGAGCGATCCGCTGCGGCCGCTCAGTCCATGCTCGACCGCCATGCCCGCGAGGTTGGCCCCCAGTTCGCTGGTAGCTTTGGCCGGTGACAGCGACGGCGCGATCGCCGGCATGTCGAGCTTGAACTCGGGCAAATCGTTGGCGAAGTTCGACATCTGCAGGTCCTCGGTCTCGCCTAGCGCGATGTCGGAACCTTGTGGAGCTTCCGTAAACTGAATCGCTCCTTCGCCGTTGGTGTTGACGTCGCCGATGATCAGGTCGACATGCTCGCGGGCCATCTGAGCCAGCGGGATCAGGGCGAGGATCAAAATCAGCGAAACGTGCAACACGAAGCTCACCAGCCACGCGGGCAATTTACGCTTGGGCAGATCGTCTTCGCCTCCCGCGCCGCGCCCCGACGACTTCAGCCTATGCCAGAGCGACTCGAGCAGCGTGTAACCAGGAATCTGCCTGAGCTTGCGCCAGCGCCGCTGACGACGCAGATCAGCCAGACTCGAGCCGCCCGTCGGCGAAACGCTCGCCTGACTCGCCACTGCAGACTCAGCAGGCCCTGTCGACGTTGGCATCGACGAAGCGACCGGTGGGGGTGGCGGCGGAACCGGGGCGACCGCGCCAGGCCCAACCTCGCCACCGCGCAGCTCGGGAGGCTGCACCAGCCGCGGCCGAATCGGGTCGGGCGGCAGCGGTGGCGGCACAGGAGGCGTCGGTGGAATGACCGGTCGTGACATATCGGCTGGGAAAAGCTCTTGAGAACTATCGTCAAGCGATCGATTGGACATCGGTCAGCACCTCCGCTGGGCGAATCGGAACGCGGTGTCCCGTCTTCAACCGCCAATTCTATCGCGCTTCAGGCGCGCAAGGCTAGCAGCATCGCCCCACCCGTTCTCTTAGAAGCAAATCACCCCAGGAAGCAAATCACGGTCCAGACGGGATTCGTAACCCGACGCGTAAGCGAGGGACGTAGCGGATAAAGCTTCCCATGCGCTGTCGTTTACCGCCGAGGACGCGGAGAGCGCGGAGAGGAACCGGTAAACACTCGCGAGACGCGGCGATTCCCATGGAGGCCGGGAAGAGGTGCGAAGGCTGGGTCCTGTTCGCACCTCTTCCCAAACGAATCCCTCCCGGGAATTTCTTTCCAGGCCCGCCAGCGGCGGGACAGTTCGGCGGCCTGTGGTGGCCGTTTGCGCTTTTGGGGGCAGAGGCGGCCCCGGCTGAGCAGCCGGCGGGAGCGTCGTATCTAATGCGTCAGATCGAACGTCCCGTAATAGACCCCTTTGCCGCGAATGATTCGAAACTTCGGCTTGGTGCTGCTCTTCATCTCCGCAGAGCTGAAGATCCACTCGAGGTCCTTCCAGTTGGGCGTCTGCCAATCGAGCAACCCGACCAGGATGTCGCCTTGATGCAGCTGAGCATGCTCGGCTGGGCTCTGCTCGCGGACGGCGACGATCACTAGGCCGCCGTTGTAGCTGGTATCGACTTGTTGGATTTGGTGAGCGTCGGCGGGCTTGAGCCGCACGCCGAGCACGTTCCAGGCGTAAGCGCTCTGGTCGCCGTTGCGAGCCGAGACCAGGCTGACGCTCGAGGCGGAGCGGGGCTGCGTTTCGACTTGCGCCAAGAGCGCTCGTCCGTCGCGCTCGAGCTCGATATCGAGTTGCTTGCCAAGCGGCTGGTCGAGCAGGGCCAGTTCGTATTCGAGCCGGTTGCGGACCGTGCGGCTGCCGACGCGTTTGATGCGATCGCCATCGGCCAGATCGAGCGCAGCCGCCTTGGTTGAGCGCACTTGGTGGACGCGGACTTCGGTGCGGCCATCGGCGTAGTCGGTGCGGACATTGAACGGCACGTCGACCGCATACTTGCGATGCGTCGAGATCAAGTTGGCCGCGACTTCCACCGCCTTGTCGACCGGGATGGCAAAGCCGATGCCTTGAGCGCCGACGCGGACTGCCGCGTTCAGGCCAATCATGGCGCCGTCGATGTTGACCAGCGGACCGCCTGAGTTGCCGGGGTTGATGCTGGCATCGGTTTGAATCAAGTCTTCGTACTCTTGCACGCCATTGACCGGAATATCGCGATGCAGCGCACTGATGATGCCTTCGGTGACCGTGTGTTGGTAACCGAACGGATTGCCGATGGCGACCACTTTTTCGCCGCGCATCAGATCCGAAGAAGTGCCAAAGCGAATCACGGGCACTTCGCGCGGGGCATCGATTTTAATCAGCGCCAAGTCGGTGCTCGGGTCGTGGTCGATCAGTCGCCCGATATATTTCGTACCGTCATAGAGCGTGACTTCAATCCGAGTTACATCCTGAACGACATGTTGGTTGGTCAGAATGTAGCCGCGGGGGTCGATGATTACCCCCGAGCCCATGCCGTTGACCTGCTGCGGCTCGCCCGAAGCGATCTTGCCGCTGGGCTTGTTGCCTTCGATGTTCACGACGGCCGGTTCGGCCGCCTGAATCGCTCGCACCGTGTCGGTCAGGCGGTGCGAGTCCTTGGTCTGAGCCAGGCCTTTCGGGGTGAGATTTGAACCGGCGCAAGCCTGGGCGGCCAGCAGCGCGGTTAAAGCCCATCGCAGTCGAAAAGTAGATTGCAACATTAACGCCCTTCCAGGCGAAACCATCGGGTCGGACGAGCAGCTCTACGGGGCGCGGGGACTGCTCTGGCACGCCACCATCGGCAACGCACAGCGAGGTGGAATGCCGGTTGAATCGGTCGCACTCGTCGAACCGCTTAAAAGGCTGTCCAGACGTCCTCAAGAATCCCCCAAGCTAACATCGCGCGAAACAAGGCAAGCTTTTCCCGCTGCGAGGACTGTCGGCTTGAAGCTGTAGCGATTAGCGGAAGTTGCCGGAGGGGCTGGGTGGGTTTCCCACGCCCTGAAGAACCGCCGCGGAGGGGCAGAGAGGGGCTAGAAAAAAGAAAACGCCGCACCGTTGATAGCGGCCCAACGCTTCTGAAGACCCCTCACCCCCGGCCCCTCTCCCCGAAGCGGGGCAAGGGGATTGATATAAGGCGAGCGCATCGCAAAAGCACCGAAGCCCAGGCTCACCCCGGAGGGGCCGGCGTCAGTTGCCCGGGGGGGAAGCCGGCGGAAGCCCCGGGGACGAAGCACCCCCAAGACCAATTTAGCCCCCGAGGGG
>JBQCEI010000340.1:0-2809 GCA_051960375.1 Aureliella sp.
CAGCCAGAGTCTCGGTATTGGCCGAGATTTTTGGCTGGCTCGGGGGTGGCGTAGCTTCCAATACAGTGCGTTCCATGGCTTAGCTGGGTAACGAGGAGCGAGAAGGCTCAGAAGTATTATGTCTCAGTCAGGGCCAAGAGCTGGTCGAGGCACAGCTGGGACCAAGTCTCGAGGCGCTCGCGCTGCTCGAGCAATGCTTCGAGCGGACAAAAGCCGCTTTCGACGAGCTCGCTCTCGCGAGCCCGCGCGTCGGGGCTGGCCAACTGCAGCAAGTGCACGACGCCCAAGTGCACGCGCCCGACCGGCGACGTGTCGTCGTAGATGAAACCGATCAGCTGTTCCTGCACTTCGGTTTCGATCACCATTTCTTCGCTCAGCTCGCGCTGCATCCCCGAGCGATACAGATCTTCGCCAGCAGCGTCTTCGCGCGAGATGTGTCCACCGATGCCGATGCTCCGCTTGGCATGCAAACGCTTTTCGCCTTGGCCCGAGCCGCGCGTGTACTGGAACACTTGCCGATCGGCCCCCGAACCGGTTTGCAGGATGCAGTAAGGAATGAGCTGCTTGTAGCTCGGATCTTCTTCGCACTGGCTGCGCGGCAGGAACTGCATGTACTGCGGATCGAGGATCGCGTCGAAGCTGCTGCGATCGAATGGAGCGAAACCGCTGAAGTTCCCCAGCAGTTCCAGGCGCTGGGCGGGGATGACGAGCACGTGTTCTTCTTGGGACAACGTTCGAAACTCCGGATACAGATCAGAGAAACGGTCGCCGGGCCGATACCAATCGCGCGGCGGGGGACTTAGCATACCGTATACAAAAACTCTTGACCGCGGAGAACGCGGAGGGCGCGGAGAAAAAACAGAGAGACGCTCCATGAATAAGACACCCTTGATTCCGGCCGTTTGGCAATTGCCTGACGAGTTTCGCGGGCGGCTCGGTTCCTCGGCCGGCCGCCAGCGGTTGATGCAGTCGGGTGGACAACTGCTGCTGGTGCTGCACGACGTTCCGCAGGCCGACGATGTGACGCGCAAAGGAGTGTTGTTTTGGCGCGACGACGCGGGCCAGTGGCGCAGCAGCAACGGCGGCGCCGGCAGCGCGGCTCTGCAAGAACACTTGCAGCGTTACAGCCAGCGGCTCGAAGAGTTCGATCAGCTCGAACATTCGGCTCAGCGGGCCGACCAGTATTCGCACTTGCTCGAAGGGTTGGCGCCGATCGCGCGAGCAGTTCGCAACATGCTCGACGTGCTCGAGGAAGCTCGCAAAGCCAAACCGGAAGACCGCTCTCTGATCGACCATCGCGATCGCGCTTACGAACTGGCGCGCTGGGCCGAGCTGCTCTACGATGATGCCAAGAATTCGATGGATGTCGCGGTGGTCAAACGGGCCGAGGAGCAAGCTGCGGCCAGTCACCGCATGCTGGTCTCGGCGCATCGCTTGAATGTTTTGGCCGCGCTGTTCTTTCCGTTTGCGACGCTCGGAGCGATCTTCGGCACGACCTTGACCGACAACTGGAGCTGGTCGCACTCGGGCCTGGCCTTCGCCGCCTTCCTCGTCGCCGGCCTGCTCAGCGGTCTAATGCTAGCCGCATTCATCTCACGCGAAGCGAAGGAGTAAATGCAGGCTGATCATTTATCCGTGTGGCACTGGCTATGCCAGTGTCTTTCGACTCGAAGTCTTAAGGTCTGCAGTGCGCACAATCTTCCAACAGCAACGTGAGAGGTCATGTGGGCAGAGGGGCAGCTTGATTTTCTGGTTCTTCTCGATCTTTAGTGGGTAAAGCGAATGTCTTGTGAATTTGTGTCTCGGGCCTGAGCATTCCTAGCGCGACGTGCAAGTCTGACTCGGTAGGGGTCGCGACCTAAGGGTCGCCTATATCAGCCCTGGGAAAGGTGGCCGGTAGGCCGACGCAGCCCTGGGTAAACCGATCCATCGGTATGTCGGCCCTGAAAGGTGCCGCTCATTTGTTAGCGCCAGTAAACGGGTGCGGCCTCTGAAAGGCAATGGAGGGCACGGGAATGAGCGGCCCTGTCAGGGCCGACATGCCGCACGTCCATTTACCCAGGGCTGCGTCGGCCTACCGGCCTCCTTGCCCTGGTTACAAACTGCGAAGCCAAAACACTGGCAGAGCCAGTGCCACACAGTCGCTCCGCGGTCAAATCTCTTGGCACACATGTTGCTCATTCGGCAGCCAGCCCGCCTTTGCAAGGTGCGTGTCGAGGCGGGCTCGGGCTCAAAGGCCACTCCTAGATCACGCACGCCCACCGCCGCATGCGAGAGGCAGTTATGCGTCTAGAAGGTCGTCGTGAAAGTGGCAACGTAATCGATGCGCGTGGTTCGAGCGGGCGCGGAATGATGCTCGGCGGCGGTGGTCTGGCGACGCTGGTCATCATCATCCTCGCCGCGATCTTCGGTGTCGATCCGCGGCCGCTGCTGCAAAATATGCCGCAAGGGGGTGGCGGCGCGGCGGTCGATCAGGCCGAACCGATCAATCCGGCCGAAGATCCTCAAGCCGACTTGGTCGTATTCGTCAAAAAGATCCTGGCCGATACCGAAGACACCTGGAGCGAACTGTTCAAGGATCAAGTCGGCAAACCGTACCAACCGGCCGAGCTGGTCCTGTTTCGCGATTCCATTCAGTCCGGCTGCGGCGGAGCATCCGCGTCGGTCGGTCCGTTCTATTGCCCGATGGACCAGAGAGTGTATCTGGATCTGAGTTTCTTCGACGAAATGAAACGCAAGTTCCGCGCTCCAGGGGACTTCGCCATGGCGTACGTGATCGCGCACGAAGTGGGCCATCACGTCCAGGACC
>JBQCEI010000341.1:0-2538 GCA_051960375.1 Aureliella sp.
GGCTATTTCGATACACACTGTCGCTGTAGGAAAAGACTCAGGAGAGCGCATGGACAAGAAGACCGAACTGCTCAAGCCGTGGCCCGGGCCGTATGGCGGCGTACCGCCTTGGAACGTGGTGCAGCCCGACGTGCTGCCCGCGGCCTTCGACGACGCGATCGCCCAGACCAAGGCGGAAATCGAAGCGATCGGCGGCCAAAGCGAACCGGCCACTTTTGAAAACACGATCGTCGCCCTCGAAGCTTCCGGCCGCGCGCTCCAGCGGCTGTCGGCGGTCTTCGAAGTGCACGCGGCCAACTTGAACGTCGGCCCGATGCCTGAGATCGAGCGCGCGGTCGCGCCGAAGCTGGCCGAGTTCGACGACTGGGTCACGCAGAACGAAAAGCTGTTCCAGCGGATCGCCGCCGTCTACAAAGGGGACGATTTCAAGAAGCTCGACTCGGTCCAGCAGCGGCTGGTTGACCACATCTACAAAGAGTTCGTGCGCAAAGGGGCCGAACTGAGCCAGTCGGATAAAAAACGCCTGTCCCAGTTCAATCTTCGCCTGGCCACGCTCTTTACCAACTTCAGCCAGAACGTGCTTGAGGACGAAAAGAACTATGTCACCTGGATCGAGAACAAAGAGGATCTGGCCGGCTTGCCCGAGAGCGTCGTAGCCGCCATGGCCGGAGCGGCTGCCGAGCGCGGCAAGCCCGGCATGTGGGCGGTGACCAACACTCGCTCGTCGATGGATCCGTTTCTAACTTATTCGAGCAACCGCAAGCTGCGCGAAAAAGTCTGGCGGACGTACTACAGCCGCGGCGACAACGGCGACGAGCACGACAACAACGGCATCATCTCCGAGATCCTCAGCCTGCGGGCCGCTCGCGCCAAATTGCTCGGCTACGAGACGCACGCTCATTGGCGACTGGAACCGCAAATGGCCAAGACGCCCGACGCGGCCATGGAGCTGATGATGCAAGTCTGGCCCAAAGCGGTCCAGCGCGTCAAAGAAGAAGTGGCCGACATGCAGCAACTGGCCGACAAACTCGATCCCGGCACCACCATCGAACCGTGGGACTATCGCTACTACGCCGAGAAGGTTCGCAAGCAAAAGTACGACCTCGATCTGAACGAAGTCAAACCTTACCTGCAAATGGAAAAGCTCCGCGAAGGGATGATGTGGGCCGCCAGCCAACTCTACGGCTTCCAGTTCAAGCAACTCCACGACTTGCCGGTCTTCCACCCCGACGTTCGCGTCTGGGAAGTGACCGACAAGGACGGCAACCACGTCGGCTTGTGGTACTTCGATCCCTACGCTCGCGAAGGCAAACGCTCCGGGGCGTGGATGACCGCTTACCGCGACCAGGAAAACATCGATAAGCCGATCACGACGATCGTTTCGAACAACTCGAACTTCATCAAGCCCGAGGAAGGGGAGCCGGTGCTGATTTCGTGGGACGATGCGACCACGATGTTCCACGAGTTCGGCCACGCGCTGCACGGACTGAATTCCAAAGTCCGCTATCCCACGCAGTCGGGCACCTCGGTGCCGCGCGACTACGTCGAGTTCCCATCGCAGCTCAACGAGCACTGGCTCTCGACGCCCGAAGTGCTCAACCAGTTCGCCGTCCACTACAAGACCGGCCAGCCGATGCCCAAAGAGTTGCTGCAGAAGATCAAGAAAGCCCAAACGTTCAACATGGGCTTCAACACGGTCGAGTATCTGGCCAGCGCGCTGGTGGATATGAAGCTGCACCTGGCCGGCGACAAGAAGATCGATCCCGATGCGTTCGAACGCGAGACGCTCGCCGAGCTGGGGATGCCCAAGGAGATCGTCATGCGGCATCGCACGCCGCAGTTCTCGCACATCTTTGCCGACGACGGTTACTCGGCCGGCTACTACAGCTATTTGTGGTCCGACGCGCTGACGGCCGATGCGGCCGAGCTGTTCGAGGAAAAGGGCTACTACGATCGCGAGACGGCTAAGAAGCTGCACGACCACATCATGTCGGTCGGCGATACGATCGATCCGGTCGAAGGCTTCCGCGCCTTCCGCGGCCGCGACGTCGACACCGCTGCGCTGATGCGCAAACGCGGCTTCCCGGTCGACTGACAGAAGAGTTTTACCGCGGAGGCGCGGAGAGCGCGGAGAGCGCAGAGGTAAGAACTCTCTGCGTCCTCCGCGTCCTCCGCGGTAAAAAGAATGGGAGTACGCTTGACGGCGGCGGTCGAAATGGGAGGATCACGGACTATGGAAAAAACGACTGCCAGCATCTACGACTTTCCCGTTTACTACGACCTGGTGTTCGGCAGCGACTGCGCTGCCGAGCTCGCCTTTCTCAAAGCGGTCTTTGATCGCTACGTCGATGGCAAAGTCCGCCGCGCGTTTGAACCAGCGTGCGGCACCGGCCGGCTGATCTATCGCCTCGGCAAACAGAAGTACGAAGTCAGCGGCAACGACCTCAACGAGAAAGCGGTCGAGTTCTGCAACAAGCGACTGGCCAAGCACGAGATCAAGGGCCGCGCCTTCGTCGGCGACATGTCGGACTTTACGGT
>JBQCEI010000342.1:0-3824 GCA_051960375.1 Aureliella sp.
ACGCGATAGCCCACGTTGGCGCTCCAGCCGCGGCTGATTCGCCAGCCCAGCCCGGTGCCGATTTCGCCCAGGAAGGCAGCGTTGTTCTGCGTCGCATTGACAAGGTAGTCGTTGCCGTTGTACGCATTGAGCGCGGTGATCGTCGCCGCTTCGGGGTTACCGCCGTTGGTGCCGATGCGCGAGTACAAGTGCGAGTGGTTGTTGTAGATACCTGCTTTGCTCAGCGCGTACAGGTTCAAACGTCGGCCGACGCAATAATTGCCAACGCCACCGAGTTGGAAACCGACCAAGTTGTTGGTGACGTTGTTGTCGTAGTACACGTCGTCAGCGCCGCCGTTGAAGTTGGCATCCGAGCCCGACGCGGCATACTGCAGCTTGTCGGTGAACTGGAACCAGCGCACGCCGGCCAGCCACGTCCAGTTGCAGCGGCTGCCGCAGACGTTCGGCGTCAACGAGCATGGGCCGGTGTAGGCGCCGCAGCCTCCGCCGCAGCCGCCGGGTCCCCAGGTGCGAGCCGCGCCACCGACGGCGAAACCAAGCAGGTTGCCTTCGACGTTCTGGTAATTGCTGCTGCGAACCAGCCGCTGCGCATAGGCTCCGTGGTACCAGTCGTAGACCGGTGTGCCTTGCAAGTCGAGGTTGGTGAACGGCTGCCACGGCATGTAGTCGGTGCCACCGGCGATCGTCGCCGTCTGCGTCGACGGATAAAGACCCCAGTAGCTGAGCATCAGCGCGTTGCGGCCGCAGTTGAAATAGCGGCCGGTGAAGACTTCAAAGCCGTTGAGATTCTGTTGCCGCGCGTCGCGAGTGCGCAAAACATTGTCGGTGGGCATGTTGCCGTCGTAGGCCAGCGCCACGTTGTTATCGTCGACGCGGCGCATCAATAGAGCCCCGCCACCGACGAACCACGCTTTGCCAGGCACTCCGTAATAGTTGCCAAGCCAAGCGGAGCTTTTCGCCATGTAATTGTTGACCGAGCTGAACGCTCCGGTGATGGGCGAGCCCGCGACGGCACCACCGCAAGCGGCACCGCTGCCCTCGACGATCGACTGTGCTCCGACAGCGCCGGGAGCCAGCGTCTGAGCATAGGGATCAGCGTAGGCAGAGCCGTTGTACGGAGCGCCGGGAATGACCGGTGTTCCATCGGGCTGCAGCGGCATGGGCTGGGGGATGCCTTGTTGCAGCGGTTGCTGGCCGACCTGTTCAGCAGGCCAGACTTGCTCGGGTTGCTGCTGGCCGTTGTTGCCGTTGTTGTTGGGCGGCGGCACTTGATCCTGTGGATAGGCAATCATGTGCACCGGCACGCCCGCATACGCGGCTTGGCCCAGCGGCGCGTACTGGCCGTTCTGAGGAAGCGAGCCGGGAGCCGAGGCAAGCTGCGACTGCGCGTATTGGGGCTGTGAATATTGCGGCTGAGCGTATTGCCCCGGCGCCGACTGCGGCTGCTGGAGGTACTGTGGGGCCGCTTCGTAGGGAGCTGGTTGCGAAGAGCCGCCTACTTGCGGGATCGCGTAGGCCTGCGGCTGAGCGGCCAGAGGTTCGCTCACCGGATACCCGCTGGGAGCCAGCGAGCCGTTTGCGTAAGAGGGCGGGGAATAATTCGCGGCATATTGGGCATTCGTCACGCCGGGAATGGTGGTCATTCCAAGCGAAAACGCCATTCCAAAAATCCAGGTTTTCCTCACTGCTTTACTCCTTGCAGTAGCGTCGGTCCATGACGTCGGCATCCATTCCCACCTCGGGCCAGTGCGGAGCGAATCCGTTATTGCTCGAACCACTGGGGAAGGTGCGCATCGGCGCTTCTGAGCGCAGAGGCGTGCTCTGTCGTGATCGGCTGCCCCCCCGAACAGACCGAGCCCAAACTAGCAATCCTCCCCCCAAAAAACGGTCTGTACAGGTACATAACCAATAAGAACGATTCGCCTGGAAAGTGTCGAACAATTCGCTCAACCGTCACTGCCGCAATCCGTCGGCACAATCGCTTCGCGCGGCAAGGTCCCCGCCGTGTTCTCTCCGTGACCTCAGCGTTCTCCGCGGTGAAAATGAATCCGGAGACGAACACTGGCGTGGTACGATAGCTGCTCCAGACGGCAGTTTTCCAAGACTTTCAACCGAGAGCCGGTTCATGGACCGCGAAAAATACAAACGCCTGGTAGAAACGTTCTTCGAGTGCAATCAGCCAGCGATCACGCAGGTGTTCGAAGAGCTGCTCAGCGCGGCTGCCGCCGAGCGTGCCACGCCGGCCGGGCTGACCATGTCGCAGAACTACGAGACGGCTCAGGCGAACCCGGAAATCCACGTCTTGCCCGGAAATCTTAAAGACGCCCGCGATGCAATCTTTCCATATTTCTGGGGCACCGACGGCTGGAACAGTCCACTGCATTTGGAAAACGTGCGCGGGCCGGCCAACAATGCTTCGCTGATCGGCGCCATCGCCTGCCTGCTGAAGAACCCCAACCTGTGCACCGATCGCTACAGTCAGCGCTCCAACGAACTGGAAGTCAAAGCGATCACGGCGCTAGCGAATTTGATTTTTTATCACACCACCGATCCCTGGGGCGTATTCACGATCGGCGGCACGATCTCGAATCTCTACGGAGCTAAGATCGGCGTCGAGAAAGTCGTCCCCGATGCGATGCGCAAAGGGCTCAGCGGCGAGCGAGTCGTCGGAATCTGCTCGAGCGCCAGTCACTATTCCAATCTCCCGATCGCGGGCTGGTTGGGCCTCGGCACCGAACAACTGATCGAGATTCCCACCGATCAGAATCTGGCCATGCGCATCGACTTGCTCCAGTCGAAGCTCGAGGAACTGTATACGGCCGGCGCTAAGGTCGCTTACGTCGCGGCCACCTTTGGCACGACCGACGGCTTCGGCATCGACGACATCGCCGCCATTCGCCAGACGGTCGATGAGATGGCGGCCAAGTACAGCGTGCCGGCGCCGCAGGTGCACGCGGATGCGGCAGTCGGCTGGGCCATCACCTTCTTGGCAGAATACGATACCTATAACAATCCGCTAAAGTTTGACGCTTCGGTACTGCATGTCGTCGAACGCATCAAACTGCAGTGCGTTGGACTGCGAGCGGCTGACAGCGTGACGATCGATTTTCACAAGATGGGCCGCGGTCACTATCCGAGCAGTGCGTTCATCGTCAATCGCCGCGACGATCTGCGGTATCTGGCGCGAAGCGTTCACGACACGCCTTACTTTTCCGAAGCGGACATCCGTCGCGATCCGGCCATGTTTACGCTCGAGTGTTCGCGTCCCGCTTTGGGTCCGTACAGCGTGATGGCTTCGCTCAATGCGATCGGCATGAATGGCTGGCAAATGTTGATCGCCCGCAGCCTCGAACTGGCGCAGCGTTTGAAAACGCGGCTTGCCGAGCTCGAATACTGCAAAGTGCTCAACGCCGGCACATGCGGGGCCAGCGTCAATTGGTGGGTGCTCCCCAAGGGACGCAACGCCAGCGAGATCTTCGATGCGATGCTCAGCGGCCAGTTGGATGCAAGCCAGTGTCAGCGCTACTTCGGTGAAGTACGGCGCTTGTTCGAGAAGCGCGAAAAGATGATGGACCGCAATCTCGACGCTCGACTCGGTTTCACGACCAACTTTGGCTTCAACCCGGGCGGTCTGGAGATCCCGGCCTGGAAAGCAGTCTTCTTTAATCCGCAAACATCCGATGAAATCGTCGATCGGATCATTTACAGCATCGAAGAACTAACTTAACCCTCCGCCGAGTGCAGCGCCGCGATGATAAAAGATGTGGCTAAAAATGAGCGACGTTTGCTGGTCTTGCGACACGCCAAGAGCAGTTGGGGCGAGC